>CAMPHD010000101.1 GCA_946885765.1 uncultured Thalassospira sp. | reverse complement strand
GGCCCACTAAAAAACTCGCGGACACTTTCAAAATCGCGAATCCGCGAAATCTGTACCCCGACCGGCGCACGTTCGGTAAAGGCGGGCGGCAGCGACAGGAGTCGCTCAAAAATGGCACTGCTGACAAGGGTATCCAGACGCGCGCCAAAATGGCTGACCATCTGGCTGCGCAGATTGCGCAAAACCCAGTCAAGGATCAGGACAATCCCCATACCGATGCCGAACTGGATAAGCATTGGAATAGAGCGCGTCCCGATAACCCGGTCATAAATCCCCATCACAAAGATCGGACTTGCCAGCGCCATCAGGTTCAGCATCAGGGTAATCAGCAAAAGCTGACCGCCAAGGGCAGAAAACCGGTCGGTTATTCCACCAAACCAGCCGCGTTTGTCATCTTTAAAGAAGCGTTCATTGCGGTCGGCCTGAGTGAACTGGAACAAACGCCCCGGAAGGTTCCCCGGCTTGATCACCATTTCGCGACTGGTGCCGCCATCAAACACCCGGACACCAACGTTTTCCGGCTTGATCACCACAAGCGCCGTACCGTTATCGGGGACAAACAGACAGGGCATCAGCCGATCATCGATCCGGTCAAAGGTCGTATCGATCTCGCGCGACCGGTAATTCAGGTTCGCCAGCACATTGCGAAAATCGGTCAGGTCAAGCGCTTCGTCCATATGCGGCAATGCTTCTGCGACCTGACGAGGCAGTCCGCGCCAGCCAAGCGCTTGCAATAAAGGCCACAGGCAGGCATCAAAATCCGATTGTGCATCGTGACTGGCAAGCCCCATGCGATAATTCAGCGCGAAATCCATGTTTTCGATATTCATGACCGGGCCCCCGTGCGCTGGACTTCCTGTGCCTCGATCACCGGCTGCGTCCCGCTACGCCGCAGAACCGGCACCAGACGTTTTTCAATCAGGCGATACTGCTTGTCGGCAAGTGCAATCAGCGACGGCCGGTGCGACACCATCACCAGCGTGCAATGTTTGCGTAGTTCGATCAGAAGACCGGCCAGAATGTTATCGCCCGCGATATCAAGCGAACTGTTGGCTTCGTCAAACAGCACGATCCGCGGATAATCGATCAGGGCACGTGCGATTGCGATACGCTGTTTGACCCCGCGCGGAAGGGTTTCGGATGCCTGCCCGCCAACTTCGGTGTCATAACCGTGCGGCATGCGCATGACGATTTCATCAAGCCCGAGACGTCTGGAAATTTCGACCACACGATCACTGCCGATTTCCTTACGGAACGATGTGATGTTTTCAAGGATCGTCCCTTTGAACATCACACAATGCTGCGGCAGATAGGCGATCTGTCGCCGGATCGATTCCGATGCGTATTTTTGCGGGTCGCGACCATCAAGCCGCACCACGCCGCTATCGGGGCGCAGTGCTCCCATCAGAAGCCACAGCAAGGTCGTTTTGCCTGTCCCGTTTTCCCCGGTAATGGCAACCGATTCACCGGGCTGTATCGCAAGGGTCAGATTGTCAAAAACCGTGTCCCCACCTGCATGCGAAAAGCTGACATCGTTAAGCTCGATACGCCCGTCAAGCGGCGGCATTTCGCCTGCATTTTCGGCGTCTTCGGGTCGCAAACGGAAAAGTTCCCGGCAGCGGTCACGTGCGACCCGGATATTCTGGAACTGGGTCCAAAGGCCCATTGCACGTTGCAGCGGCTGGATCGACCGGCCAGCCAACATGGTGCAGGCCGCAAGACCGCCGACCGTCAGATCGGCATTGATGACAAGCAGACTGCCGACCCCTGCAACAAGGACCATGGTAATCATGGAAAAACTGGCGCTGGAATTGATTGCCGCATGGGCAGAACGCGCCGCGGCAAGATCGTCCTCGGAGCATTGAATTTGCAACTGGTCATGGCGGCGGATCATCATGTTTTCCATCGCCATCGCTTTGATGGTGTGAATTCCGGTCAGGGTTTCGATGATGAAATTATAGCGCCGCTCGTCGGCCTGACTGCGTTCGTCAAGCGCATGGCGCAGGCGTCGCCCCAAAAACATCGCGGTCAACATGAAGGCAACCAGAATGCCCAAAGGCACAATGACAAGTTTGCCGCCGATAATCGCAATCAGGCCAAGGAACAGGGCGATAAACGGCAAATCGATAACGGCCCCGATCGCCTGCCCGGCATAGAAATCACGCAGGACGTTCAGGCTGTTGAGCCGTTGAAGATGTAAACCCGGCGCGATTTTTTCGTAATCGGAAAGACTGGTCGCCAGCAAATGACCAACCGCGGCCTGGGAACTTTTATGTTCGAACTTCGCCGCCGACAGGGACGAGATATAGGCCCGCCCCAGACGCAGGACCGCTTCAAGCAGCAGGGCCCCGAAAACCCCCATTATCAGCAACGTCAAAGTCGGGATGGCATTATGCGGCAGAACACGATCATATACCTGCAACAATGTCACCGGCAACGCCAACGACAGCAGGTTAACAACGAGTGCTGCAATCAAAATGGTCAGTCGGCCCGCACCCAGATGGGATAAAGTTCCGATATGCAGGCCAGGCTTGCGTTTCATAACGCCGTAGTTCCCCGAGGCTCGAGCGAAACCATACTTAAGTGGGTATATTATACCTTCATATAGGATCAATAGCCCAAGGCTATGCTATAAGCAAGAAAATCCTGAAGGTTCTGCAACCCGATATATTGTTCGCGCCGTACTTGGCGTTAGATCAGATTATTATCTCTAGAAATATTATTCCTCGCCGCGCAAGCGGTCTGTAGCACGTCTTTCGGCCTTTGTCGGGCGTCCGCTTCCGGATTCGCGTTCGGCAACCGGAGCAGTCCTGATATCCGATGCTACTTCCTTTTTTGCTACACGCGGCGGCGAATGATCGACATAAAGTAACTGGGCCTCGGGGGCAGGTCCACGACGTTCGCCCGGTGCCACCACCTCGACCACACGCAGATGCGCTCCCTGAAAAAATTGCAGCCGGTCCCCGGCAACCACCGTAACACTGGCCTTGGATACAGATTGCCCGTTCAGCACGATATGGCCCGACTGACACGCCTTGCTGGCAAGCGAGCGCGTTTTATAAAACCGCGCATACCATAGCCATTTGTCTATACGGACCTTGCTGCCTGTCTGATCAATTGTCATGGATTGTTTTTACCATCCCCAAAGCAGAACGGCGACCCTGCAAAGGGTCGCCGTGTTGCCGAAAACAGTTCGGGGTCACCCCTTTGCCGCCAGCATTTCCTTCAGCTTGGCGAAAGGTGAATCCTCGTTGATCTGGTTGTTTTTGGCCGGGGCGTTGCTCGGGCGTCCCTGCCCGCCACCGGAACGGTCGCCGCCCTTGTTCGGGCCGCCACGGTTCGGACGCTGACCGCCCTTGCCTTTCGGGGTACCCTTACCGCGGGCTTCCTGACGCGGACCGCCACGCTGGCCTTTGCCCGCACCACCACCGCGTTTGCGGCGATCGACACGGACAAAATATTTGACCTCGACGAACTCCGGCTCGACCTCACCTACGGTGGCGCTAGCATCTGCCGGTGTTTCGCCGGTAGCAGCAACCGCATCAGCAGAGGCAACGTCAAGGGCAGCCACAGCGTCGGTGCTTACGGTTTCGCCCTCTGCTTTGGCAGTCGCCTCGGCAGCAGCAGTATCCGCAGCATCGCTCGTCGCCGTTTCTGCATCGGCCGCCGGGGTAGCAGCAGGTTCATCAGCCTTTTTCGCAGCGTCCCTCGCGTCAAGTTCAGCCTTGCTGACCTTGACGATTTCGGCACGCCAGCCAAGGGCGGTGAAAACACCTTCGGCCTGTTCGACCGTACAGCCCAGAAGCGACAGCAGATCGGGATCGGGTTTTACCTTGCCATCATTTTCGCGCGCCTTCTGGCGCAACAATGCGGCAAAACGTTCGAGCATGTCGACACGGGCGGCAAGCGGCCCGACGGGCATATAGCCAGCCGCCAGATAGAAGCCCTTGGAATTGCTGCGGTCATTGGGAACCGACGTCCGGCCTGCCGGTGGCAATTCCGGCAAGGCATCAAGTTCGCGCGAAATCGCCCATAGAATACCACGCAATTCGACAGGATCGGGTTTCAGCGCGTCAAGCACATGAACCGTTTCAACCCCCAAACGCACGCCAAGTTTGGCCAGCGCCTTGCGGTCTTCGTCCGAAAGATCCTTGATCAGACTTTCAAGATCGGCACGCGGCACACAGCCCAAACCTTCGTTCAACTGGAACAGAAGACCGCGAATCGGACCTGACAGCTGACAATCGCGCAGGCGGGTCAGCATTTTCAGGCGCGCTTCGATATGGGCGTTGACGAAATTCTGAAGACGGGTCCGCACGCGTTCGCGGGTCGGACCGTCAAAGAACTCGCTGTCAATGATCTGGACGTCGGGGCTGAGAACGGTATCGCCCTTTTTCAGCCCCCCAACGACAGCCCCGTTCCACAGGACTTCCAATTGGCCATTCACCGCGAATTTATCGTCTTCATCGGTTTCCAGTTGTTTGACACGCTGGGCAATTTCGCCAGTCAGTGCACGACGTGCAGCACTGGCAATTGCCTTGCCTTCAAACGCAGCATCGGTTTCATCGGCGATGAAACGGAATCCTTCCAGTCGGCCGACGTATTCACCTTCGACCTGGACTTCACCATTCGCAGTGATGGTAGACATGAGTTCAGACTTGTCCTTGAGACTTTTCAATAAAACCGAAGTTCGTCTGTCAACGAACCTTTGGGTCAGGCGTTCATGTAGCACATCAGAGAGCTTATCCTCAATGGCCCGCGTGCGTTCCTGCCAATGATTGGCATCTTCGAGCCAGTGATGCTTGTGCGATACATAAGTCCAGACGCGAATACCCGCCAACCGTGATGACAACTGATCGATATCACCATCATAACGGTCCAGGCGCAAGACTTGTTCGCCTAACCAGTCGACTGGCAGTTTGCTATTTGGTTTTGCCAGATAGCGATAGATAGATGTTAGCAGCCTTGGATGCGCATCGGTATGGATATTTCTGAAGTCCGGAATCTGGCAGACTTCCCACAATAATTGGACCCGATCCGGGGCCGATGCAATGCGCGCAACGTCTTCGTTCTGCGATAAATGCGCCAGCATGACTTCATCGACCGGTTCGCGCGCCAGAACAAGCGTCGGATTTTCCGACCGTTTGCGCAGCGATTTCTGCAAGGCATCGACGGTTCTGAAATCCAGTCGCGCATTGCGCCAGAAGACTTTGGCAAGCGGTTCGAACTCGTGGGCTTCGATCTGTTCAATGATATCGGGATCAATCCCCGACAGATTACCGGTCACCCCAAAGGTGCCGTCATTCATATGACGTCCGGCGCGCCCGGCGATCTGCGCGGTTTCAGCCGCCGTAAGCCCGCGATTGAACTGACCGTCAAACTTGTGAAGGGCCGCAAAGGCCACATGGTTCAGTTCAAGGTTAAGCCCCATGCCAATTGCGTCGGTCGCAATCAGATGTTCGACCTCGCCATTCTGGAACATCTCGACCTGGGCATTGCGCGTGCGCGGGCTAAGCGCGCCAAGCACGACAGCCGCCCCGCCCTTTTGGCGGCGGACAAGTTCGGCAACGGCATACACTTCCTGTGCGGAAAATGTCACGACGGCGGATTGGGATGGCAACCGCTGGATCTTTTTTGCGCCATTATAGGTCAGAGTCGAAAACCGTGCGCGTGTATCAAATTCGACATTGTCAACTAGTTGGCGGATCACCGGGCGAATTGTTTCCGCGCCCATGAACATGGTTTCGCTGATACCACGCGCATGCAACAGCCGGTCGGTAAACACGTGCCCGCGTTCCGGGTCCGCACACATCTGGATTTCATCGATGGCAAGGAAATCGACCTGCTTGTTGACCGGCATGGCTTCGACCGTACACAGAAAATAGCGTGCCGATTTCGGAAGAATGCGTTCTTCGCCGGTGATCAATGCCACCGCGCCCTTGCCAACCCGTGCCACCGCGCGATCATAGTTTTCACGCGCCAGAAGACGCAGAGGAAACCCGATCATACCCGAGGTATGCGCCAACATTCGTTCCATGGCCAGATGGGTCTTGCCGGTGTTGGTGGGGCCCAGTATGGCAAGGATACGGGGACCGGTTCGGGTTGAAATCTGCATCAAACTTTTCCAGCAGGCATCGCGGATGATCTCGCGCGCCTAGTTCAATGCGCTTTTCAACACGCCGCATCGCACAATGTCAAGCATTCTGCGGTATCGGTGCCCATGCGCCCGGCGCATCCGTTGCAGATCATGACGTTCCGCTTTAGCCTTCGTGATCGTGCATTTCGTCAAGTTCCAGCAACCGCGCGCCCGGTCCGTCTGTTGCCAGTTCATCAGACGGGTTGCGAAGCGGGCAGTCGCTGATGGAAAGGCAGCCACAGCCAATACATTTGCCCAACTGATCGCGCAGCATCGTCAACTGATCGATCCGGGCTTCCAGATCATCGCGCCATCGCGACGACATCTTTTCCCAATCTGCTGTCGTTGGTGCCCGGTTATTTGGCAAACCTGAAAGTGCATCGCCGATTTCCGCTAACGGAATCCCGGTACGTTGTGCCACCTTGATGATCGCAACCCGGCGCAGAACACCGCGCGGAAAACGTCGCTGATTACCATCTGTCCGGATCGAGGCGATCAGCCCCTTGCGTTCGTAAAAATGGATCGCCGATACGGCAAGGCCGCTTCTTTTGGCGACTTCACCCACACTGAGATAGCGGTGCAATGGCCCGGGGGTTCCCATTTTCCTGCCCTTTCCGTGATTTTTTACATGGCGTTCTGATGCGCTTGAAATTCATCATTGACCTCAACCATTGTTAATGGTTCTATAGATTTACTCCTTGCCACGAAATAATCAAGGAGTGATGTCATGAAAGAGACTTTCAATCTCGCACTGATCTATGGCAGTGCCCGTGAAAACCGGTTCTGTGACACGGTTGCCGACTGGGCAATCGAAATCCTGAAAACCGACCCGGATCTGTCGGTTGATATTGTCGATCCGGCGAAGCTTGATCTGCCATCCCGTCACGCCGGCAATACACACCCAGGTGTTGCCGAACTCCAGTCCGTTCTTGCCGAAGCCGATGCCTTCCTCGTTTTCACCCCGGAATACAATCACAGCTTTACCGGCGAATTGAAGCTTGTGATCGATGCAGCCAAACCGGAATGGCGTCGCAAGCCGCTGGCCTTTGTATCCTATGGCGGGATTTCGGGCGGGTTGCGCGCTGTTGAACAATTGCGGCTGGTTTTTGCCGAACTGCATGTCGTCACCATGCGCGATGTGGTCAGCTTTGCCAACGTCTGGAATGTGTTTGATCAGAACGGCTCCCCGACCGACAAAACCGGCAGCGCAGCCGCACTTAATCACATGATATCCGAACTGAAATGGTGGGCGCGCGCACTTCGCGACGGGCGTTATCCGCAAGCCAAAGCCGAGTTGCGCGAGGTCGCGGTATCATGACCACACAGCATGAAGCCGACGATGAAATCGTCACCGTCAGTCACGTTGTCCCGAAATCAGGCAGGACGGACGAGTTCATTGGGATCCAGACCGGGTTTCAGAAAAGTGTCGCAGGCCGGATTGAAGGATTGCTGGGGGGACGTTTGCTTTATGCCGAAGACGGCAGATCGCTGGTCATCATGTCGCGGTTCAAATCACGCGAAGATCTTGCCAACTGGACGCGGTCCGATCTGTTTGCCGACCACATGGCACGGGTTAAGCCATTGCTGGAAACAACATCACCCCAATTGTTTTCAGCACTCTGGCGCTCGGGTGATGTATAGAAAACTGCACCCGATGCAAAACTGCACAAACATAAACGGGGCGGTCGACTGACCGCCCCGTCTTTCATTTACCCGTTGTTGTTAACAGGAACCCTAGTGGGCGCGCATCCGGTCGACATATTCCTTAAGTTGACGGCGCGCGGCCTGATAGCTGTTTTTGAGCGCGATATAGACATCCTCATGGGCATGATCGGCACTGTCGCGCTTAACCATAATCTCCTTACCCGGCACATTAATTCCGAAATGAACCGCATAGCGGTTTCCCTGTGCGTGGGATGCATGGGGTCTTTCCACGATGACATGACAACTTGTCATGCGGTCGAAGGTTTCTTCCAGTTTTTGCACCTTGAAGCGGATCCGCTCGTCCAGCGCATCTGATTGATCAACATCACGGTAGGTGATTTGAACGGGAACCTTCATATTGCGGCCTCCTGTTATAGAGCCTGAGACATTCACAAGGCATTGCACCTTGCAATTATCCGAAACGTTTGCCGTTTCGGGGCAGGACAGGACCCAAGACAACTTCCGCAAGCCTCGCGCCCTGTAATGAAACCGTCTTTCTATATACTTAGGATACAGGGCTTGCGCTGCAAGATGTGTTGACGCATATCAAGCACTGCCTGAGGGTTGCCAAATCGGGGCCCAACAGCGAAAATTGCACATAGTGGATTGAAATCACAGGAGAATACAGAGGTCATGACGGAAGAAAAAATGCGGTTCGAGGCTGAAGTCAGCCGCCTGCTCGATATCGTTGTCCATTCGCTTTATTCGAACAAGGACATCTTCCTGCGCGAGCTCATATCGAATGCATCAGATGCCTGCGACAAGCTGCGCTACGAGGCAATTGCCAAACCCGAACTGCTCGCCGGGGATGCCGAATTCAAGGTCCGGCTTCTGACCGATAATGTCCGCAATGTTCTGACGATTGCCGATAACGGGATCGGGATGAACAAGACCGACCTGATCGAAAACCTTGGCACGATTGCCAATTCCGGTACTGCAAAATTCGTCGAGGCCCTGTCGAAGTCCGACAAAGCCAAGGATGTTGACCTGATCGGTCAGTTTGGCGTCGGTTTCTATTCCGCCTTCATGGTTGCGGGTCAAGTCGAAGTCGTGACGAAAAAGGCCGGTGAAGATCAGGCGTGGAAATGGTCATCGGACGGCAAGGGCGAATACACCATCGCCGAAACCGAAATGGAAGGCCATGGCACCCAGATCACCCTGCATCTGACCGATGACTTCAAGGAATTCACCGAAGAACATCGCCTGCGTCATATCGTGAAAACCTATTCCGATCATATCGGCATCCCGGTTGTTCTGATGAAGGCGGATGGCAATGACGAAACGCTGAACGAGGCATCGGCACTTTGGACCCGTCCAAAGTCCGACATTACCGACGAACAGTACAAAGAGTTCTACAAACACAATTCGCATGCCTTCGACGATCCTTGGAAAACCATCCACTATCAGGCCGAAGGCGCAATTGAATATACCGGTCTTCTGTTCCTGCCGACCATGCGCCCGTTCGATCTTTATGATCCGGCCCGCAAAGGCCATCTGAAGCTGTATGTCCGCAAGGTCTTCATCACCGAAGGTGCGGAT
>CAMPHD010000100.1 GCA_946885765.1 uncultured Thalassospira sp. | reverse complement strand
GCAAATACTTGTTCGCTGCAACCCCGCCGGCAAGCACCAGAGTTTTACCTGTCGAATAATCACGCATGAACTCGAAAATCGCATTTCGCGTGCGGTCAATAAGCGTATCACCGACTGCCCGTTGAAACGATGCCGCCAAATCAGCTTTGACTTCAACGGTCTGCTGTTCGATCGGGAACCCGTCCAGATAGGTGCGGACCGCAGTCTTCAAACCCGAAAACGAAAAATCACAGCCCGGACGACCGCGCAACGGACGTGGCAGGCGGAAACGATCCGGATTTCCGGCTTCTGCCGTTTTCTCAAGCGCAGGGCCACCCGGATAGCCAAGCCCCATCATTTTTGCGGTTTTGTCGAATGCCTCGCCCACCGCGTCATCAATGGTCGTCCCAATTCGTTTGTATTGACCAACACCTTCAACGATCAGGACCTGACAATGACCACCGGAAACCAGTAACAACAAGTACGGAAATCCAACATCATCGGTAAGGCGCACAGTAAGTGCGTGACCTTCAAGATGATTGACTGCCAGAAATGGTTTCTGCGCGGCAAAGGCAATCGCCTTGGCAGTCATGGCGCCCACCATCACGCCACCAATCAGACCGGGGCCGCCTGTACAGGCCACCGCATCAAGATCGGCAAAATCAATTCCGGCATCGTCCATGGCTTCGGCGACAAGGCGATCAAGATGTTCAAGATGCGCACGCGCAGCGATTTCAGGAACAACACCACCATACGGACGATGATCGTCAAGTTGCGAGAGAACCCTGTTGGACAGAATTTCACGCTTGTCATTCACGACAGCCGCAGCCGTTTCATCACAGCTTGTTTCGATACCCAGTACGATCATGTCATGCAGATCCGGCAATGTGTCGCGTCCCGACTGACGCGTCCTGATTGGCAACAATTGTGACAGTCATGTAGCCCAAACAGCGGACGCTTTCCACCCCAAGGCAACGCAATGGGCCCATGCATGAAAGACGCTAGAATGAAAACACTACCACATAAGTCAATGAAACAGGGTTATTCGCCGTGATAATCCGGTGCTGTTCGTGCAACATCACACATGCCACGACCCTTGTTTTCAACCGATTTTATCACTACAACTCGGCCTCATGACAAACATATCTGACACAGCAAAACTTCGCATCGGCACTCGTGGCTCTCCGCTGGCAATGGCACAGGCGCATGAAGTCCGGGACAAACTTGCGAAGGCACATCCCGAGCTCGCAGCCGACGGCGCGATTGCCATTACCGTTATCACCACAACGGGCGACAAAGTTCTTGATCGCGCCTTGTCGGAAATCGGCGGCAAAGGGTTGTTCACCAAGGAAATTGATGATGCCCTGATGGGCGGCGAGATTGATCTTGCTGTCCACAGCATGAAAGATGTCCCGACCGTGCTGCCCGATGGCATGATTTTGCCAACAATCCTGCCGCGCGAAGATGTGCGCGATGCATTTATTTCTCTGAAATATAAAAGCTTTGCCGAAATGCCCGCCGGATCAGTGATTGGATCGGCATCTCTGCGCCGTCAGGCCATGATCCTGAACAAATATCCCGACCTCAAGGTCGTGACGTTCCGCGGCAATGTCCAGACCCGTCTTCGCAAGCTTGAAGAAGGACAGGTGGATGCCACGCTGCTTGCCATGGCCGGGTTGAACCGGCTTGGCCGGCCGGAGGTCGCAACCGCTGCAATCTCGGAAGACGACATGCTGCCTGCTGTTGCTCAGGGGGCGATCGGCATTACCATACGGGAAAATGATGATCAGACGCTTGGCTGGCTTTCGGCACTGAACTGCCCGGATTCTGCCATCCGCGTCACGGCCGAACGTGCTGCATTGCGTGCGCTGGACGGATCGTGTCGTACACCTATTGCGGCCCTTGCCGAATATCTGCCAGATGGCAGGATGCGTTTGCGGGTCAGCATTGTTCGGCCAGACGGCAGCGAACGGCTTGATACCGAACGGTTCATTGATGATCCGGACATCGCAAGTGCCGCAGACGCCGGAACAGATGCGGGTAACGAGCTCAAAAAACGTGGCGGGCCGGACTTTATTTCAGTCTAGTTGCGACACACGCTTTCAGGACCATCGACGGGGATGACATGGGGCCATTGATCCTGAATACCCGACCGGAAACCGACTCGCAGGAACTTGAAGCCGCGTTAATGACACGCGGCTATCGCCTGCTTTCAGCCCCCATGTTGCGCATTGAATTTCCACAACATGCAGACAGTCTTGATCTTGCCGGCGTACAAGCGTTGATATTCACCTCGGCCAACGGGGTGCGTGCTTTTGCAAAACAGTGCGATGAGCGACATTATCCGGTGCTGTGTGTTGGCGATGCCACCGCACGTATGGCGCGCCAGGCCGGTTTTGCCGACATCCACAGCGCAGATGGAGATATCGAAGATCTGGCGCGATTGATTGGTAATCAAATTGACCCGGCAAAAGGGGATCTTTTCCATCCGGCGGCCCGCAAGGTTGCCAGTGATCTTGGTTCACTATTGAAAGACCGTGGCTTCAATATTCGGCGCCAAACCGTCTATGATGCCATTCCATCCGATCACCTGCCCGGCGATGTCGTAACCGCAATCTCTGCGCATCATGTTGATGCGGTTTTATTTTTCTCTCCCCGCACAGCGATAAGCTTTGTTAAGCTGATTGAAAGACACAAGCTGGAAAAAGATCTGGTCGGTACAAGTGCAATTTGTCTTAGTTCTGCAGTGAAAGATCGCCTTGGCGTCCTTACATGGCATAAGACAGAAGTGGCAAAACACCCGACACAGGAATACCTTCTTTCGGCACTAGAGAACGCTTTCGCCTGACTTTCCGCGCCAAGTGGTGTCTCGGAACAACCGCAAACTGCAATGGTCCGATCGTGAAAAAACCAGAAACGCCAAAATCCGACGCTTCAGCAAAACCGGCCGAGACAAAAGCCGACTCGTCCGAAACCATTTCGATAGACAGTAAAGGCAACGCAAACCTTGCCAAAAACTCTGCCGATCAGAAATCGGGAACGACGCCCAATGCAACAGATAATGCAAAGGCTGCATTTGGCTCAAACACTGATGCGAACGGCACCACAAATACAGACAAAACAAAGTCAGATACCAAACCCGCAAGCACAAAGCCTGAAATCAAGCCGGGTATGAATCAAAAATCAGCCTCTGATAAAACTGCCACCTATACACCCAGACCGACTGCAAAACTGCGGGGCGGCAGCGCCATTCTTTTGTTTGTGCGTATTATTGCCGGGGCGCTGGCAATCGGGTGGCTCACCCGTGCCCTTTGGTGGCGTGATGCGGAACCAATATTGAATCAGTATGTTCCGTCCGAAATTCTTTCCGAAATCACCCCGGAAGGCATGGCGGAACCAGCACCTGCTGCAACCACAAACAAACCGTCAGCCGATAGCACGTCTCCGTCCACGTCGGTTGATAACGGTACGGATACTTCAGCTACATCATCGCCCGGCGCCCCTGAACGGGACGATGCGATGATTGGCAAAGAAGACAATCTGACGCATCAGGCCGAAAACGTGCCTTTGGCCGATACCGGCAACTCGCCAGATACGAACGAAGGTACGGTTGTTGTTGATCCTGATTTGACCGAACGGCTTTCGCGTCTTGAGGGCACGATCAATGCGCTGCGCGAACGGCTTAACAATGAACGCGGCGATACGCTGAACAATACTGTCGCACGCCGTATGGCAGAAATTGAAACCCGCACTGCCCCGATTGAGGAATTGGCACGGGTTGAATCCGAACTTTCCGGCGTTGCCGCCGAAATGCGTGACCTTTCGGCACGCCTCTCGACCATGGAAGAAGAAGTTCGTGCAACCGCCGGCTTGCGTGTTGAAAGTCGCGGGCAGGCTATAGCCATGGCCGTCACGCTCCTTCGCGATGCTTTGCAACGTGGTGGACCGTTCATGATTGCACTTAACCAACTGGAACGCAGCGGATCCGATGATCCGGTTATTGCGGAACAGATTGCTGCGCTAAAACCACTCGCAGACCATGGCGCACCGACAATTGAAAAACTGCGCCAATCCTTCCCTGCAATGGCACAACAAGCGGTACAAGCAGCAAGCGATGACCATTCCGGCAGTATTCTTGCCGCGACATGGGCAAATATCAAAAAACTGATCCCGGTTCGACGTGTTGATGTCGCTGGCGAAGCTTCACTTGATGGGCGTCTGGTGACTGCCGAGGCTGCTCTTGAAAGCGACGATCTTGATGCGGCTATTGCCGCTCTGGATGGTGTCGAAGGCGAAAACGCAAAGGCTGCTACTGCTGAATGGCTGGAAGACGCCAAAAGCCGTCAGCTTCTGAACCGCGCAATTGCCACACTCAGTGCTCATGCGATCAATCTTCTGACAGGCGATGAATCCCTCATTACGGGGGATAGCCAATGATACGTCTTGGCCTGTTTATTCTGATCACCATCATTCTCGTCACCTGTACCGTTTGGTTTGCCAATAACCCAGGCACCATGACAATTGTCTGGCTGGGCTACCGGTTTGACGGATCCATCGGCATGGTCGCCCTTGGCCTGCTTGCTCTGACCGGACTTCTGGTCATTCTTTGGCGCTGCTGGTCAGCAATTGCAAATTCTCCAAACTGGCTTGGTCGCATTCTGGGAAGCCGACGCCGGAAAAAGGGGCAACAGGCCCTGACCATGGGATTGCTTGAACTGGCATCGGGGGACGTGCGACAGGCTCTAAAACATACCCGTGCAGTCGACCGCTACCTTGAAGATGACACGCTGACCCGTCTTCTGACGGCACAGGCAGCAGAACTGGATGGCAACAATGATGCCGCCAAGCGTCAGTTTGAAGCCATGCTGGAAAAGCCGGATTCCGCGTTTTTCGGATTGCGGGGATTGCTCCAACTGTCACTTAAGTCCGGGAATCGGTCGGCTGCACTTGATTACGCGGAACGCGCTCATCGCCTGCGCCCCCGCAACCCGTCCGTTCTGGTAACGCTATTTGACCTGTTGCTTGGGGCAAAGCGCTGGGATCGGGCACTAACGCTTTTGGTCGATGCCCAGAAGGCGGGTATCTTCAATGAAGAGGAACTGACACGTCGCCGGGCACTTCTGATTACCGCCAAGGCCGAAGATGCAATAGCCAGCGGTGAAAATGCGGAAGCCGTCAAACTTCTGCGCAAGGCATTGAATGCCCGTCCGGACTTTACCGGGGCAACGGCTCTTCTGGCGCGCCTGTATACCGACATTGATCAGGCAGCAAAAGCCCGGGAGGTTGCATTAGAAAGCTGGAAAATATCGCCGTCAGCCGCATTGGGAAAAATTTATCTTGGCAATCTTTCTGGGGATGCCCTGGCCAAGGTCAAAGGCGTCGAAAAACTGATTGCAACCAATCCTGACCATGTCGAAAGCCAGCTTCTGATTGCCGAGGCTGCCCTTAATGCCGATTTGTGGGGCATGGCACGCAACAATCTGGAAAAGGCCATCGCGCAAAAGGCACAGGCACGTCATTACCGGATTTTGGCCGATCTGGAATTCCGCGAGAAGAAAGATGCCACCAAGGCACGTGAATTACTGGTAAAGGCAAGCCACGCCAATCCTGATCCGGGCTGGCGGTGCGGTGCATGTGGTACGGAAACCGACAAATGGGCGGTTACCTGCCCGTCCTGTCATTCATTTGGCAGTATTGACTGGCGCGCTCCGATACGTATTCACAATGATGAACCTTCATCTGATCCGCACAAACCGAAAGAACCCACCGCGATCAGGCAGGATGGTGCGATCATAGACAATCCCCATCCGGCAGACACGGAAATCCCGGCTAAAAAGGGTGATCAGCCGACACCCGTAGCCTGATTACAAAGCCGAACCGCTGAACATAACCGAACATAAAAGGCCGCAGACAGAATTGTCTGCGGCCTTTGTCTTGTGACTGTCTAGTTCGGATCAGTGACGGAAATGACGCATGCCGGTAAAGACCATGGCAATGTCATGCTCATCGGCTGCGGCAATGACTTCTTCGTCACGCATCGAGCCACCCGGCTGAATGACTGCGGTCGCACCGGCATTCACAGCAGCCAGCAAACCATCCGCAAACGGGAAGAACGCATCAGACGAAACCACTGAACCCTTGGTGCGCAGTTCGTCTTCACCCACATTCTTGCCAGCTTCTTCTGCTTTCCATGCCGCAATGCGCGAGCTGTCAACGCGGCTCATTTGCCCGGCGCCAACACCAACGGTCTTGCCGTCTTTGACATAGACAATTGCATTTGATTTGACGTGCTTGCCGACGCGGAAGGCAAACAGAAGATCATCAAGCTCTGCCTCGGTCGGCTTGCGCTTGGTGACGACTTTAAGCTCGTCACGCTTTACACGACCGGCATCACGGTTCTGAAGCAGATAACCACCGGCCAGCGAACGAAGCGTCATGTCTTCGCCTTCCGGGTCGGCCATGCCACCGGTCACCAGCAGACGAAGGTTTTTCTTGGCTGCCAGAACTTCCTTGGCCGCGTCATCTGCATCGGGGCAAATCACGACTTCGGCAAACAGCTTGGCGATTTCTTCGGCAGTGGCCTTATCAAGGGTACAGTTAACCGCGATGATGCCACCAAATGCCGAAACCGGATCACAAGACAGCGCCTTGTTATAGGCTTCAATCAGGGTTGCCCCCTCGGCAACACCGCACGGATTGGCGTGCTTGATGATGGCAACAGCCGGTTTTTCATCAAACTCGGACACCAGTTCAAACGCCGCATCCGTATCATTCAGGTTATTGAATGACAGTTCCTTACCCTGAAGCTGGGTCGCGGTGGCCACACCCGGGCGGTTCTTGCCATTGGTATAGAACGCAGCCTGCTGATGGGGGTTTTCACCGTAACGCAGGGTCTGTTTCAGTTCGGCAGAAACATTCAGGCGCTGCGGGAAGGTTTCACCAAGCTCACCGGCAAACCAGCTTGAAATTGCCGAGTCATAAGCACCCGTCCGGGCAAATGCCTTGGCGGCCAGAACGCGGCGGGTTTCTGCCGTCGTGGCACCAGCATTGTCTTTCATTTCGGCAACAACGCGGTCGTAATCAGACGGATCGACAACAACCGTAACCGATTCATGGTTCTTTGCTGCCGAGCGGATCATGCTCGGTCCGCCGATATCGATGTTTTCGATACAGGTATCGAAATCGGCACCCTTGGCAACGGTTTCCTCGAACGGATAAAGGTTCACACAAACCAGATCAATCGGGGAAATGTCGTTATCTTCCATCGCCTTCATGTGGCTGGAAAGAGAACGGCGGCCCAGAAGGCCGCCGTGAATCTTCGGATGAAGAGTCTTGACGCGACCGTCCATGATTTCGGGAAAACCAGTGTGATCGGCAACTTCCTTTACAGGAACACCGGCAGCTTCGATGGCCTTGGCGGAACCACCGGTAGACAGGATTTCAACACCCTGTTCATGAAGGGATTTGGCAAATTCGACCAGACCGGTCTTGTCGGAAACGGAGATCAGCGCGCGCGCAATACGAGCAGTCATCGGGTTCGCTTTCAATACATCGTCAATGATGAAGGCCCCGGACCCATTGATGATATATCGGCCTACTCCGTATCGCTACTGGTGCATACGGGGTAATGACGTTTGCGGGCAATCGGCTTTATGATGAATGAAAACCTCTGATTTTCATTCGAGCCGACACATGATCAATGAGTCCGAACCATGTTTCGCGCGGAGCTTTATCATGCACGCGACCAAATGTGGACCCCGAAATGTTGCATGGCCGCAGGCCAGACTGCGCAGATGTCAGCACTAGGGCCCTTATCGGATCACTGACCGCTTGCTGCTTTATCCAGCTTTTCGGGTTCGCTCTTGGCAAAGAAGGATTTTACACCAATTTCAGGCGGTTGAAATTCCGGCACAAGACGGCTCATCAATTCCAGGGTTTTGTGCGTATCACGGCTTGCCGCACTTTCACCGAGCTCGTCAAACACCTGCTTGATCAAGGCATAATCAACAACACGCGGCGCTGCCAGCATAACCCCATCGGTTTCAGTCGGTTCCGGCGGCTCACCATCATGAAACAGTTCTTCGTATAGCTTCTCGCCCGGCCGCAGGCCTGTGACCTTGATGTCAATGTCCTTGCCTGGCCGCAGCCCCGACAGCAGGATCATCTGACGCGCCAGATCAATGATCTTTACCGGTCGTCCCATATCGAGAACGAAAATCTTGCCACCCTCTGTAACGCCATGTTTGCCAAGCTCGGCAGCCTGCAAAACAAGCTCGACCGCTTCGGCAATCGTCATGAAGTATCGCGTGATGCCCTCATGCGTCACGGTCAGCGGCCCACCAGCCTCTAGCTGGCGACGGAACAAGGGCACCACCGACCCTGTCGACCCCAGAACATTGCCAAACCGCACGGTGACAAATCGTGTCCCCCCCCGCTGATCCGACGGAAGAGTTTCAAGCGCCTGACAATAACATTCTGCCAGACGTTTTGACGCCCCCATGACATTGGCCGGGTTTACGGCCTTATCTGTTGAAATCAGAACCATGGTTGCAACACCAGCAGCACGACATGCCTCGGCAACGTTGCGGGTACCAAGCGTGTTGGTCAGAATGCCTTCATTCGGGTTATGCTCAACCAACGGCACGTGTTTGTAGGCTGCTGCGTGGAAAACGATTTCCGGCTGTTGGGCCGCAAAAACCTGATCAATCCTGAGGCGATCACGAACATCACCGAGAATACTCTCGCGGGGAAGATCAGGATATTTTTCTGCCATCTCCATATCAATGGCATAAAGATTGTATTCACCAGCATCCAGCAAGGTAAGGCTTGCCGGACCATAAGCCGCAATCTGTCGCACAAGTTCCGAACCGATCGATCCACCGGCTCCGGTCACCAGGACCCGCCGTCCGACAATCATCTGACGAACCTTGTCACGATCAAGTCGGGCCTGCGGCCGTCCCAGCAAATCTTCAATCGCAACCGGACGGATTTGCAACGGATCGGCGAGCCCTTCACGCAAGTCACTCAGCTTCGGCAAGCGCGCCAGGGTCATACCGCGCTGATCAGCAATTTCGACCCATTTGGTAATATCCTCATGACGCAACGCATCACCGGTTAGAACTAGGCGACGCGGCAAACCACGTTTGCTTTTTGCAAGCTTGCCCAAAGCTTCTTCGAGCTTGTCTGCGGTCGCCAGCACATCAATGCCATGCATATTCCGTCCGACACGGCTATCGGTCAGGGAAACAATGCCGATAACGTCAAACGGGGTGTTCGCCGACCGAAACGTTTCACGAATGAATGCCTCGGCCTCGTCTCCGGCTCCGATCAAAAGAACCGGCAGACGATGGGTTCCCTGTCGCACCATGGCACGAGCGGTCGTCTTGTCCTTCGCTACCCGGTAAATCAGCCTTGACCCACCATGCATCGC
>CAMPHD010000099.1 GCA_946885765.1 uncultured Thalassospira sp. | reverse complement strand
GTTCCAGGATTTAGGGTCAAAACTCATTCGGCGATGCATGGCAGCATCGCGCATTGCGAAATACAGGAAACATTCATGATCACGGTCTATGGCATCAAAAACTGCGACACAGTCAAAAAATCCCTGAAATGGTTCGACGCCAAGGGACTTGAACATACGTTCCATGATTTCCGGGTTGACGGAATTGATGCCAAAACCATCGAAGGCTGGCTTGCCGAAGTCGGCGGCAAGATCCTGATCAATAAACGCGGGCCAAGCTATCGCAACCTTTCCGATGCCGACAAGGCCGTGCTGGAAAATGATGATACCGCCGCGGCAACCATCCTTGCGGCCAACCCGACCGTGATCAAACGACCGGTTGTCGATTTCGGCACAACCCGCACGGTTGCCTATGACGATGGCCGCTGGTCCGAACTGGCCGGAGCATGAGCAGGGAAATGATGGACGCGATTGTGACTAAACCGGTCGTACGAGGTGTGATCTTTGATTGCGATGGTGTGCTGGTTGATACCGAAAACCTTGCGAACAAGGTTCTGACCGATCTGCTGTGTGAATATGGCTGTGACATGACCCCGGTGCAAAGCCATGAATTCTTTATCGGCGGTACATTGGCGTCTGTTGCACCCAAAATGGCTGAATCTTTTGGGGTGACGCTTCCTGACGGCTGGATTAAGGAATGTTATGCCAGAACCTTCAAATCATTTGAAAAAGATCTGAAACCATATGCCGATCTTGGTGCGGTTCTTGATCTGCTGGATCGCAATGCTATTCCGATGGCGGTTGGCAGTAACGGTCCGCATGACAAGATGGATGTATCACTTGGCAAGGTTGGATTGCTGGATCGTTTTCGCGGGCGGATATGCTCGGCTCATGACGTCGCACATGCCAAACCTGCACCGGATGTTTATTTGCTGGCGGCTGAAAAAATCGGCGTCGATATTACCCAATGCGTTGTCGTCGATGATAGCATCAGCGGTGTTCGTGCCGGTGTGGCTTCGGGGGCGACTACAATTGGTCTGGTTGATCTGACGCCGGAGGAAGCCTTGCGCGATGCGGGGGCACATTACACCGCCGAAAACCATCTGGCCCTGCGCGATCTGCTGGCAAGCTGGTTACGCTAATTACAGATACCGGGCGGCACGTGGTCAGTACCGCCCGTCTGTTGCTGGGTAAGAAAAATTCTTACAATATGCGTTTGGTAAGGTTTTTTCTTACTCTCCGATCACAATCCCTTCGCGCCGCGGGTCGGCACCGCCGATCAATCCCTGATCGGTGATCTGGATGATATGCAGCCCCGAATTCAGATCCTTGATGCTGGTTTCATATCCAAGGGCTTCAAGGGCAGGGGCAAGATTTTCGGCTGTTGTTCCTGCTTCAATGTCATAAGTCCCGAACCGGTTGACCAGATGGGGCATACTGACAGCACCCTGCGGGCTTTTTTCCAGTCGATCAGCGCGATCAACGATTGCGCGACATAGCCGATAATCCGCGATCCACCGGGCGATCCGGTAATAATCATCGGCTTGCCGTCCTGCATTACAATCGTCGGTGCCATCGAGGACCTTGGCCGTTTGCCGGGCTCCAGCCGGTTGGCAATCGGGATGCCGTCGCTGTGGGTGGCAAACGAGAAATCGGTCAGTTCGTTATTTAACATGAAGCCCCGAACCATCAGGCGTGACCCAAAGCCGTTTTCAATAGTGGTGGTCATCGACACCGCATTCCCCATTGCATCGACTATGGAAAAGTGGCTGGTGCTGGGGAATTCGATTGCCTGATCATCGGCAAGCCGCATGGCATGGCTGAATGCGGGGATGCCTGGTTCCACACTTTCCAGCGCCCGGTCGCTTTCCAGAAGTTTCGATCTTTGCGCCAGGTATTCTTTATCCAGCAATCCGGTCAACGGCATCGGCACAAAATCGACATCGGCCATGTAACGCCCGCGATCAGCGAATGCCAGTCGCGATGCATCGCCGATCAGACGCCAGCTTTCTGGTGATTCCGGGCCAAGGGCCGCTATATCGAACGGCTCGATCAGGCCCAGAATTTGTCCGACTGTCAAAGCACCGGACGACGGTGGTCCCATGCCGCAGATTTCGTATCCGCGATAATCGCTGCAAACCGGATCGCGTTCCTTGACCATGTAATTGGCAAGGTCCTTTAACGATAGAATGCCGGGGTTCCAGCTTGCGCCCTGAACCTTGTCAACGATGTCATTGGCGATTGGGCCAAAATAAAAGCCATCAGTACCATTTTGCGCCAAAGACTTAAGGGTGTTGGCGTAGTCCGGGTTTTTCAGCAGGGCCCCTTCTTCAAGGGGCTCTCCATTGGCATCAAAGAAATATCCCTTCGCCGTATCATCGCGGGAAAGTTTTTCACTATCTTCGGCAATCAGCCCGGCAAGACGCTGCGAAACGTTGAAGCCGATTTCAGCGCGCTCGATGGCCGGGGAAAGCAATGTTGGCCATTCAAGCTGCCCCCATTTTTCATGGGCGGCTTTCAGCAATGCCGGTGTCCCCGGTGTTCCGACTGAACGGCCGCCGACAACGGCATCATAGAATTCCATCGGTTGGCCGTTTGCATCCTGAAACAGGGTCGGGGTTGCTGCCATCGGCGCAGTTTCACGTCCGTCAAGCGTGGTCAGCTTGCCACTGCGTGCGTCGTAATAAACCAGAAACGCACCGCCACCCAGGCCCGATGATTGTGGCTCAACCAGCCCCAGCATGGTTTGGACGGCCACCATGGCATCGATTGCATTTCCGCCGCGTCGCAAAACATTGGCACCGGCTTCGACCGCCAGCGGGTTGGCCGCGCTGACCATCCAGTTTTCCGATTGTATCGAACTGCGCAATCCGATCCGCATTGTCGAACTTTCCGGGGCGACGGCATCGGTTGCCTGCTGTGCCGTTACCGGCATGGCAAGAAGGGCCGTGATCCCGAATGTGACGATTGATGTTTTGAGCCGGAAGCATCCTGTCATACGAACCATGTCACCAACCTTTTTTGTTGTGGTTATGTAGGATCATGCTTCCAGAAATTGCGCGGATTGAAAAGAAAACAGTTCCGCGGCACTAAAAAAACAAAAGGCAGAGTGCGCTAACATCCTGCCCTTAAATCTATATTTCGTTTTCTTAATCAATCAGGCCGCAGACTTCTTCGATGTGCTGTCCTGCTTTTCGACCACTGTTTTTTCAAGCCATTTGACAATTTGGGTTGCTGCTTTTTCCCATTTTCCGTCAAGCATCATGGCGTGTGCAATGTCATCAAGCAGAATACAATCTGCCCCCAAACGCTTGGCGGTGTGATTGACCAGCTCGCTTTGAATGATTTCGTCATTGCGTGCCCCGATGGCCAGCATCGGCGGCAGATCGGTTTGCGACAGAAACACCGGATTTGCACCCATCATGTCCATAAGTGCCCGGTGGCTTTCTGTTTCAAGCCGGCCGAAATAGATCATGCCTTCGTCCTCGGCAATATCGGGTGACAGCATGGCGCGCCCAAGCCGGTCACGCAGCAGGGTATGC
Organism: uncultured Thalassospira sp.; assembly: GCA_946885765.1. The sequence goes on along the minus strand of CAMPHD010000099.1, from coordinate 5,942 downwards.
GGCCCGATTGCCTGAAGCCAGAACATCTGAAGATAAAGGTCGGGCTGGGCCATTGCCATCATGGTGTTGCTCGCAAGAAGCCCCTCGGGCGGAACCGATGCCATCAGGACGGCCGCCGCCGCCTTATGTTTCTCAAGATATTTCTGAATGATATAGCCGCCCATCGAATGACCGATCAGGATCGGCTTCTGGCCCAGCGTATCGACAACCGTTTCAAGATCTTCAACATAATCGTCAATTGATGCCAGACTGCGCAGGTCACGCCCGCCGCTGCCACCGTGACCACGTAGCGAAAATGAAATGGTTTCAAACCCCTGATCGGTAAACCAGGTCAGAAAATGCTCGTTCCAGCACCATGCGCCTGTAAACGCGCCATGGACGAAAACAATCGGGTTTTTGCATTTGGGCTTGTCGCTTGGGCTACGACGGAAAATCTCCAATTCGGGACTCATGGCAGGCCTCCTGCATGCGAATTGTGTGAATCATCATAACCTAACACGAAAATCTGGACTTCGCATCCGCAGCATTCGTTTGGATACTGTATAATCATACAATTGTATCGTAATTTCCCCTTGAAATTAACTGCGGGCGATTGTCAGTGTCAGCTGATTTGCATATGATCTTAGTGGGATAGTTTCGATAACGGAGCTCCGATCACATCGGAAACGGACCGGTAAATGACGGTAACGATAGAATAGAAAAGCTGGGGTAGATGGTAGAATTATCGGTGGTCGGTATTCTCTCGGGGCTCGATCAGGCCGCACTTGCGGATGTTGAACGGCATATCAACCGGAAAACGTTTTCTGCCGGTGCACAGATCATCGAGCCGGAATCGGATAGTTCGGATGTTTATCTGATCCTGTCGGGCAAAGTCCGGATCGTGAATTATTCATTGTCGGGACGTGAAATCACGCTGGAGGAAATCGGGGCAGGTGGTTGCGTCGGGCAACTCTCGGCGATTGATGGCGAACCCCGATCGGCTTGTGTTCTGGCGGTTACCAATACCGATGTGGCCATTGTTAGCCCGGCCAATTTCGAAAAAATCGTCAAAAACCATCCCTCCGTTGCTTGGAATGTTGTTCACGAACTGGCGCGCATCGTGCGGACCTCGACCCGGCGGATTGTCGATGTCAGCACACTTGGCGCAAACGAGCGCGTTGTGGCTGAAATCCTGCGCTGTGCACAGATTGAGATGGCCCATGATGGATCCGCAACATTAAATCCGGTGCCAGTTCATTCCGACATTGCCGGTCGCGTCAGCACCTCGCGCGAGACGGTCGCGCGCGTTATGGGAAGTCTGGGCCGCAAAGGACTGGTCACCAAGAACGATACCGGTCTTTACGTTCCTGATGTGCGGCGCCTTGAAGAATTCCTCAGTGAATCGATCCACTAGGCTGACATTGGCCGCAAAATAATGAAATATCAGCAGAAAATTGAAAATGTTTCACAAATTGTGACGAGTGTCACAGAACCGGTTCGCCATTCAGGATAGAAAAAGAGGGTGACGGGCATTTAACTGGTCCGGCACATCTCCCCCAAGAGAGTTTACTGGCCGTACATTTTTGTACGGCCATTTTTTTTGCGTTTGATCATGGCGTGGCTGTGAGCAGGTCGATAAAGTATCGCCAGTTCAAAGAATCATAAAATCGGGAAACAACTTCATGCGGTTATCTGTTGTTATGGCGGGTCTGAATGGTGCAGTCGCGGTTGCACTTGGCGCGTTTGCATCCCACGGCATGGTGGGCGAGGAAATGAACCGTGCGCGCGAGCTTGTCGAAACCGGCGCGCATTATCAACTGTTGCATGCTGCGGCTTTGGCTGCTATCGCGGCTCTTGCTCATCAGGTGCCTGATGATCGGCTACTGCGCTTGGCGGCTTATGCAATGCTGGCGGGGATTCTGTTCTTCTGTGGCGCGCTTTATATCATCGCCTTTGCCGGGATCAGCTCGTTTGGCATGGTTGCCCCAATCGGTGGGCTGTCATTCGTTCTCGGTTGGCTGATGCTGGCCGGGGCAGGGTGGAAGCGGTTTTCAGCCTGACGCGATTTCGCAAGGCTGATCAGGAAATAAAAAAGACGTGACCCGAAGGTCACGTCTTTTTTAAATTCCGATAATCCAATCAGCGTTAGCCGACAGATTACTTCATTTTCGCTTCTTTGAACTCGACGTGCTTGCGCACGACCGGGTCGTACTTGCGAAACGAGAATTTCTCGGTGGTATTCCGCGGGTTCTTCTTAACGACGTAGAAGTAACCGGTATCAGCGGTGCTTACCAACTTTACGAGGATTGAAGCGGGCTTCGCCATATCTCAGCTTCCTGTGTTCAGGTGTATCTCAGGCCGCGGAACATAAAGGTTATGCGCCGGGTGTCAAGCCATTTTGGCAAAAAGAATGCCATTTTTATTGCGACGCAAAGGTATCGGCAATTTCATTCATCGGCAACTGAGCCAAATCCTTGTAACCCGGCAGGTTTTTGATCAATTCAAGCGCGATATCAATGTCGTTTTCATCAACGCCCTGACGAGCCGGACACACATTTCTAAGGTCCTGGCGCGCCTGTTCGTTCTGATAATCCAGCTTGCGCCATTTGGTCATCACGGCAACCATGTCATCGCGATGGGCCAGTGCCGATTTGATTTGTTCATCGGGATCAATTCCGTTCGTGGCCGTGCAGATCGACGGGAAAAGTCCGATACGATCAAATGTGTAACCGGATGGGGCTGTCATCTGTGACCATGTAAAGGTGAGTGTCCCCTTGTTCGAAAGATCATTGATCGCCTGAACCGATCCCTTGCCAAAACTGGTTGACCCAATCAGAACAGCGCGATTACGGTCCTGAAGGGCTGCGGCCACCAGTTCGGCCGATGATGCCGTTCTACCATCAATCAGAACCACAAGCGGCGCCCCATGGCTCAGGTCTTCGGCATCGGCCTTGAAGATATGGCGTGCGGCCATCACGCGTGATCGCGTATTGGCAATCGGGCCGCCGGCAATGAACAGATCGGCAACCTCGACCCCTTGCTGCAAAAGGCCGCCACGATTACCGCGAAGGTCAAGGATTACCCCGCGCAAGCCCCCCGGGAAAAGATCGGCCTTGAGGATTTCATCGCCAAGGGCCTTTGCCGTCGCACTGTTAAAGCTGGCGATCCGGGCAATCAGGACATTGTCGCGAATTTCGGCAAATACGGTTCGACTGATAACGCGTTCGCGCATGATTTCGACCGGTGTGACGATCTGGCTGTCGGCACCATTGATTTCGATTGCAACGCGCGTGCCTTCCTCGCCATGTAGAAGGTCGCTGGCATAGGTCGCGGTCCTGTTATACAGGTTGATCCCGTTCACCGAAATCAGTTGATCGCCAATATTAAGGCCTGCCTTGGCCGCCGGGCTGTCTTCGTGGACTTTCTTGATCACCGGATAGCCATCGCCACCGATCAGTCGCAGACCAACCCCGATATAACCATCGCGCCGTGTGCGTGCCGTTTCGGCCTGACTGGGGCCTTCGTAACGGCTGTATCGATCAAGATTCTTGATCGACCCGCTGACAAGTGCCGATTGCACCAAAAGTGGATCGGCATGGCGCAAATCTGGTGAATAAACCCGGTAAATGCCAACCCCCTTAAGCGTCAGCTCCGTCCACAAAAGGGTATCCTGTTCCTCGCTATCGGCGGCGGGCAGGGCAAGATTACGAACGGTTTTACCATTATATCCAAGTATGATTTCGTCTGGCGTCATGCCGATCCGAATATTCGGATCAATGCTCGAAAGCCCATCAAGCGCATTGACAACGATCTGTTCGCGGCCAATCGGATCAATGTAACGGGTCGCCACCAGTTCAATGGCCTGTGACATCACATCGCGGGTCTGTGCATCGTCACTTGAAATGATCACATCCGCACGCTGGGTCACGCACCCGGCCAGCAAAAGGCACATGCCAAACATACCGGCAACGCACCTGATCAGGCGCAAAGCCGGACGGAAAGCAACAGTATCGAAGTCTTGTGTGGCTGATGCCAAAATGTGCTCAATCCGAAACGAGATGGATCAACATGAACGTTATTGTACTGCGAATGGTACGCAGCCGACAATGACTATCCCTTGATCTTCATCGCCCATTGGGTTCCAAGCACCGCACCCTTGATAAAGGGCAGGAAGGCAAGGCACAGTAAAATGGTCGTCGGAAGCCAGACAGACAATTGCAACGCCATGGATGGCTGCATGGATTGTTCCATGGAAAGAGCACCGCCAACAACGATATGGCCGACAACGAAAATCGTGAAATAGGGCGGGGCATCATCACAGCGATATTCGCCAATCGGATGCGCACAGCAATCACATTCATCGCGCAATTTGAGGTATCCGCCAAAAGCAAGGCCATGCCCGCAATTGGGGCATTTGCGTCGAAATCCGCGGCTAAGACCGGTCAGCAAGCGCGATCCGCTGCTTTGTTCGCTGTATTCTGGCTGCATGGTGGCATGCGTTCCTGTTTCTTGATCCAGCCCCTTGATCAGGCCGGAAAAAAGGGGCATTGAAACGGTTCGCTATCATCATGAAGTTGAAGTGATCGGGCAAGTGCTTTTCCGACATGGCTGAAAACCGTGCCGAAAGCCGTTATAATGCCGATCCTTTGATACTGATGTCTTCAAACCGGTACAGGAGCGCCCAGATGGGGAATGCAGACGATATCGTCGCCCGACTGAAACAGGATTTCATTGAAGACACCCTTGAACGCACGGATCGTATCGAAACGACGATTGATCGTGTGGCTGGCGGCATGGACAAGGCCGAAGTCGGCATTGCGGAACTCCGGCGCGAGGCACACACTGTCAAAGGTCTTGCCGGTTCGTTCGGGTTTCCGCTGGTCGGTGCAATCGCGCACCGCATGGAAGATTACATCGCCGAATTGACCGAGATTGATGACCTCGAAGCCGCATCACTTGTCGATTTCACGACATGGATCCGCGAAATCATCGAAAGCGGCACCAACCCCCCGGCCGAGGAAGAAACCCGTATCCTGCGTTCGCTGCCGACCCGAAGTGCGAAAAAGGATGGCGAAGGTACGACCGCAGACAAGCCGACTGCGCACGACAAGGAAGTCCTGATCGTTACTGCCACCACCGTGCAGGCGCATTTCCTGCAACGTGAACTGCGTGAAAAGGGGTTTCGGACCATTACCGCGCGGACCGCAGTCGAAGCGTTTCAAACCGTCGTGCAATCGCGCCCCGATGCAATCATCACTGCTGCGGTTCTGGATGGGTTAAGCGGGATCGAATTGATCCGTGCCCTTGCCGCGATGAAAACGCTAAAGGGCAAGGCGCTTGGTCTTTTGACAAGCTTCGATGCATCCCACCCTGATCTCGAAGGACTGTCATCAAATGTCGCGATTATATCCAACCGCGGCAAACAAACGGCGGAACATCTGGCACAGTTCATTGAAACGCTTGACTGATAACTGAATCCGATATCAACAAAAAGGGCGACCATCACGGTCGCCCTTTTTTTTAACTATCGCGTTTGGTCGTGTTTCGCGCGACCCGGCTTGATGCCACCAGCTTGCGCTGTTTTTTCGGTGTGGTTTTCTTCTTGCCCGCGGGGTTGCCCCCCGGTTTTCCACCCGGTGCGCCACCACGTGGTCCGCCACCAGATGCACCGCTTTTATCCTTTGGATTGGCGCGGAAACCCGGTTTGGTGCCATGACGGTGGCTGCGGTCGCCGGGGCTGCCACGACGGTGCCCGCGCCCACGCGGCCGTTCGATCAGGTCACGGTCGGTGATATCAGCATGACCCGCCAGACGCAGCGCAAGCGACCCGGTTGCCGCGTCGGCCTCGGCAATACGGACAACAACATCATCGCCCAGACGGAATGTCTTGCCGCGATTTTGCCCGACCAGTGCATGACCGATTGCGTCATGCACATAATAATCATCGGGCAGGGTGGATATCG
>CAMPHD010000098.1 GCA_946885765.1 uncultured Thalassospira sp. | reverse complement strand
ATCACCGATTTTACGTTTTGGAGGGGGTGGTGGTGATCCAGGGGGGGGGTGGGCACGATACTCTTGAAGGCGGGGCGGGTGCGGATGAATTCATTTTTTCGGACGAGAACGGTCAACGCGCGACATTGTCCTATGCCGGGTCCGATCAGGGTATCGATATCGGGTATTATCGAACCAGTAGCAGTTTTGCGGCATCGGGCGGCGATGCCGAAGGTGATCGCGTGACGCTCGATGATTACACCGTATCCTTCGATTTGATTGGCAGTGCGCATGACGATGTCATCACAGGCTGGTGGAGCACGGTCGAGGGTGGGGCGGGGGCTGATCATTTCAATCTTAGTGGTGTAAGTACCGTAAGCTATGCCGGTTCTGATGCTGCGGTGATGATTGATCTTGAAACCGACACCGGGTCAGGCGGCGACGCTGAAGGTGATACCTTTGTCAATCCGGTGAATGTCCTTGGTTCGGAATATGATGATCATTTGCAGGGTGACAGCCAGTATTGGAACGTCCTGGATGGCGGTGGCGGCGACGATTTGATCGAGGGCGGCGGATTTGCCGATACCTTTATGGGCGGTGCCGGGGACGATGAGCTGTTTGGTGCCGGTGGCAATGACGAGCTGACAGGCGGGTCCGGGGCCGATCTGCTTGATGGTGGTTCTGGTAAAGGTGATAGCGCCAATTACGATACGGATACAGCAACCGAAGGGGTAGCCATTGATCTGGAAGCCGGTACCGGTCTTGGGGGTGAGGCGCAGGGTGATCGGCTTGTCGATATTGAAATCGTAGAAGGCAGTCCGTTCGACGACATTCTGCTTGGCGACGATGCAGGTAACGTCCTTTGGGGGCGTGGCGGCAGTGATTTTCTGGTTGGCGGTGACGGCGACGATTTTCTGTATGGTGATTATCTCGGCAACGAGCCGGGTGACGATATCATCTTTGGCGGCAGGGGGGATGATCAACTGACTGGCCGTGAAGGCAGTGATACCCTTTCTGGCGGTGACGGTGATGATGAACTAAGTCCCGGTGCTGACAGTGATTATGTCGATGGCGGTGCGGGTAGTGATACTTTGCGTTACAACGGCGAAACGGGTGTCCAGGTTGATCTGGCAACGGGCGATTTTCACGGTGGAGAGGCCGAGGGGGACGTCGTTTACAATGTCGAAAACCTGTTTGGCACGACCGGGGATGATGTCCTGGCCGGGGATGCCGGTCGGAACATTCTGCAAGGGCATTTCGGGGACGATATCCTGCGCGGCGGGGACGGGCATGACGTTCTGCATGGCGGTGGCGGCCACGATGTTATCGAGGGTGGCGATGGCAATGATTATTTGCGCGGTAACAATGCCGACTATCCACAGGATGACGGGACGGATACGTTTTTATGGCGGGTATTCGAAGGCGGTGCCGAACGTGATCGCATTGCCGATTTCGAAGCCGGGCCGAACGGTGACCGATTGGCATTGGGTAGCGAGTTTCAGGAAAAAAGCGGTATCCACGATTATGCCGACTTTCTGACCCATGCCGAGGAAACCGATGCAGGGCTTTATGTCGATTTCAGTGACGGTCGGCATTATGACTATGGCGTTTTGATCGAGAATGTCGATCTGGCGGAGTTCTCGGAAGACAATGTTGTGTTCGGGGACGCCGAGGTCATATAGCCCGCAAGTATTTTGGGAACCGGCTTGTCCCGTGATTTGACAATCGCGTGATGCTCGTCAAGTCGAGTCTGATCGCCGTCAAACGTATTTATCTTCTGGTGGCTATTGCTATGGTCCGTAATCTTGCGGATGAAAATTCGTGCACAACCATAGCTAATCGACGCGTCATTTGCGATGCCGGTCGATGACCCTTTACCCTCTTGGCTCAATGGATTTTCTGTCCTGAAATGTTTCGCAATTGCGAACCGTGATGATGATTCGCGCAATCAACAAAGGTCAGGGGATTTTGCAATGCAGCAAAGTGTAAAATCCTGTGACAATCCCCAAATGGAAAACAGGGTTCGGTCTTTACGAACCTATTGAGTGAACGATTTTTTTTTGTGCAGAAGCATAGTTTTTAGGCAGATGATCCGCTATGTGTAGCCATGGAAGGAAGCTGCAGTTTTCCGTCATTTCCGGGTGTGGGGAACTTCAGGTTGTCTTCCCAAATACATGTGACATCCGAGGTGTGTAGTGCCGTCCGCAAAGGTCGGCACTTCGGTTCTGGCAAACAGAACCGATAAAAAGGGAAATTGGACATGAAAGCCCGAAGCGACGACCCGAAACGGGAAGTCATCGACAAGGTTGTCGAACAGATCCAGCAACGCTTGACCGGTAAGATGGCGAAGGATGCAGAAGCATTCGTTCGCCTTTTTTACAAGGATGTACCGCCTGACGACATGGCAGGTCGATCCGTCGACTCGCTTTATGGCGCGGCCCTGACATTATACAAATTTGCGCAAAAGCGCCCATCGGCCAATGCCGCCAAGATCCGGGTCTATAACCCAGATCTTGAAGAGCACGGCTGGAAATCCGATCACACCGTGATCGAGATGATCAATACGGATATGCCGTTCCTTGTGGATTCCGTAACATCTGCCCTTCATGAATTCGATCTAACGGTTCATCTGGTCATTCATCCGATTATGCGTATCGCGCGTGATAATCGTGGTGAATTGCAGTTGGTCGAAGCTGTCGAAAGTTCGGATGCGCCGCGTGAATCCGTGATGCATCTTGAAATCGACGAACAGACCGACGAAGCCGTTCTGCAGAAAATTCGCGACCGTCTGGAAGATGTCCTGACCGATGTCAGTCTTTCGGTCGAGGACTGGCAGTCGATGCTGTCAAAAGTCGCCGAAGTTCTTGAGGATATCAAAACTGCACCAACCGGCATTTCTGAAGAAATCCAGAAAGAAGCCCAGGATTTTCTGGGTTGGGTCCATAACGATCACTTCACCTTCCTGGGATACCGCGAATACAAATTCAGCGGTTCGGGCAAGAAAGCCAAGGTCGATGTAAACCCCGATAGCCAATTGGGTATCTTGCGCCGCGAAGGCACGCATATCTTTGATGAGCTACGCCAGATCGGAAATCTGTCGTCCGAAGTGCAGGCATTCGTGGCACAGCCAAGCCTTTTGATGGTGACCAAGGCGAATAAACAATCGACGGTTCACCGTCCGGTGCATCTGGATACCATCGTGGTCAAACAGTTTGACGAGGATGGCAAGGTCATCGGTCAGCATCTGTTTGTCGGCCTGTTTACCTCGGTTGCCTATAACCTTAGTCCGCGCGTAATTCCGCTTTTGCGCATGAAACTTGCCGAAACCATCAAGCGCGCCGACTTCCCGCCAGCCAGCCACGATGCCAAGGCGCTGGTCAATATCCTTGAAACCTTCCCGCGTGACGAACTGTTCCAGATCGAACTCGATGATCTGTATCATATCTGCATGGGCATCCTGCATCTGCAGGAACGTCAGCGGATCGCATTGTTCGTGCGCCGTGATGCCTTTGAACGCTTTGTTTCCTGTCAGGTATTCTGTCCGCGTGACCGGTTCTCGACCAAACTTCGCATGAAGTTCCAGTCGGTGATCGAGGCAGCTTTTGATGGCAAGGTCACGGCACATTACACCCTGATCGGCGATAGCCCCCTTGCGCGGTTGCACCTTCTGGTCAAAACCACGCCGGGTGAATTGCCGGAATACAATGTTGCCGATATCGAACGTCAGCTTGTTGAAACGGCACGTGACTGGGCCGATACCCTGCGTCAGGTTCTGGTGCGTGAAATGGGTGAAGAACGCGGTCTGGCACTTTACCGTCGTTACGGCGAAAGTTTCACGGGCGACTATCGGGATCGTTTCGGTGTTGATACCGCGGCTCTTGATATCGACCGTATCGAGGATGTGATCAAATCATCGGACCTGCGGGTGAACCTGTATCGCCCGATCGAAGCGGCCGAGAATGAACTGCGCTTCAAGATTTATAATCCCGGTGCGCCGGTGCCGCTTTCCGACGTATTGCCGATGCTGGAAAATATGGGGCTCAAGGTCATTACCGAGAACCCGTTCAAGGTCGAACCGCGCGATACCGACGTGAATGTCCGCATTCACGATTTCGGGGTGCTGGTTGACGGCGAATTCCATCTGCATGACGTGCGTGACAAGTTCCAGGAACTTTTCATTCGCATGTGGCATGGCGAAGTCGAAAACGACGCCTTTAACCGCCTTGTTCTGCTGGGCGGATTGCATTGGCGTGAAGTCGTCATCCTGCGGACCTATGCCCGATATATGCGTCAGATGGGATCGGCCTTCTCGCAGGACTACATGGCCAAAACACTGGCCAATAATGCCGGTCTTGCCGCAACGATTGTTGATCTATTTGTCGCGCGCTTTGACCCGGATCGTGATCCGGGGCTTGCCGCCGAGGTCGAGGCCATCGAAGGCGATATCATCACCCGCCTCGAAGATGTGATGAACCCGGACGAGGACCGCATTCTGCGCGCATTCCTCAACCTCGTTCAATCAACGCTTCGCACCAACTATTTCCAGTATGGCAAGGACGGCAATCCGAAACCCTATCTGTCGGTCAAATTCAATTCCGGCATGGTCGAAGATTTGCCGCTTCCGCGTCCTTGGCGCGAAATATTCGTTTACTCGCCGCGGGTCGAAGCCGTCCATCTGCGTGGTGGCCCGGTTGCGCGCGGTGGTATCCGCTGGTCAGACCGTCAGGAAGATTTTCGCACTGAAATTCTGGGTCTGGTAAAGGCCCAGATGGTCAAAAATGCGGTCATCGTTCCGGTCGGCTCCAAGGGTGGCTTTGTCGTCAAACGGCCTCCGGTTGATGGCGGTCGCGAAGCATTCCTTGAAGAAGGCATTGCCTGTTACAAAACGCTGATGTCCGGCATGCTTGATATCACCGACAACATTGTCGGTGGTGACATCATTCCGCCGGAACGTGTGCGCCGTCTTGACGATGATGATCCCTATCTGGTTGTTGCGGCGGATAAAGGCACCGCGACCTTCTCGGATATCGCCAATGGGGTCGCCCGTGATTATGGCTTCTGGCTGGACGATGCCTTCGCATCGGGTGGCTCGCAGGGCTATGATCACAAGAAAATGGGCATCACCGCACGCGGTGCGTGGGAATCGGTCAAACGTCATTTCCGCGAAATCGGCAAGGACATCCAGAAAGAACCGTTCACGGTGGCCGGTGTTGGCGACATGTCCGGTGATGTGTTTGGCAATGGCATGCTGTTGTCCGAACAGATCAGGCTGGTTGCCGCCTTCAACCACATGCATATTTTCGTCGATCCCGACCCGGATATGGCAAAAAGCTTTGCCGAACGGCAGCGTCTGTTTGATATGCCGCGCTCAAGCTGGGCCGATTACGACATCAAGGTCCTGTCAAAAGGCGGTGAAATCTTTGACCGCAAGGCCAAGACGCTTGATCCCTCCGCCGAGGTCCGCAAGCTGCTTGATCTTGGCATCGGCAAGGTGACACCAGCCGACATGATGAAGGCAATCCTGAAATCTGATGTCGAACTGCTGTGGTTCGGCGGGATCGGAACCTATATCAAATCATCAACGGAATCGAATGCCGACGCCGGGGATCGTGCCAACGATGCCATTCGCATCAATGGCAAGGATATCCGGGCAAAGGTCATTGGCGAGGGTGCCAACCTTGGCGCGACACAGCGCGGTCGTATCGAGTATGCCCATGCCGGTGGGCGGTTGAATACGGACGCCATCGACAATGCGGCGGGTGTGAACTGCTCGGATCACGAGGTCAATATCAAGATCCTCGTGGGCGAGGTGGTGGCCGCCGGCGACATGACCGAAAAGCAGCGCAACAAACTGCTGGTCGAAATGACCGACGAGGTTGGCGATCTGGTTCTGCGTGACAATTATCTGCAAAGCCAGGCGATCTCGAACAGTTTTGCCGCAAGTGCCGATGTTCTTGACGCGCAGGTTCGCCTGATCAGGATGCTGGAACGCGAAGGTCGCCTGAACCGTGAAATCGAATATCTTCCCGATGACGAGGAACTGGCACGTCGCACGGCGGCGCATCAGGGTCTTACCCGTCCGGAAATCTCGGTTCTGATGCCTTATGCCAAGCTGTGGCTGTATGACGAGGTGCTTAAATCCGATCTGCCCGATGACCCGATTCTGGTCGAGGAACTGGTGCGGTATTTCCCGACGGCAGTTCGTAAAAAATACAGTACGGCGATTTCCAACCATCGTCTGAAACGCGAAATCATCGCAACCGTCGGTACCAACAGTCTGGTTAACCGCGTTGGCGGGACCTTTGTCCATGATATGATGGAAGCAACCGGGCTTTCGGCGGTGGACGTTTCGCGCGGTTATCTGATTACCCGTGCGGTGTTTGGTCTGCGAAAACTGTGGTCGGGTATCGAGGCACTCGACAACAAGGTCGATGCCAAGGTCCAGATCGCGATGTTCTCCTACATCAACCGCATGGTCGAAGATGTGACCCTGTGGTTCCTGCGCAATTGCGAGGAATTGAATGTCGGGGCAAAGATCGAGCTGTTCCGTCCGGCTGTTGCCAAGGTGATCGAGGCGTTTGACGATATCGTTCCTGCCGATGCGGCCTTCCGCACGACCCTGGATCAGAAATCGCAATCCCTGATCGATCAGGGTGTGCCCGAAGATCTGGCGCGCCGTGTGGCGGCAATGCAGCAGATGGTCGCCGTGTGCGATATCGTCCGCATCGCCGAGGCAACCGGGCGTGATGTGATTGATGTCGGGGCAACCTATTTTGCCATCGGCGCACGCTTCCAGCTTGGCCTGCTGCGTGCAGCAGCCGAGTCCATCGAAGCCGAAACCCATTGGCAGAAACTGGCCCGTGCAGCCGCGATTGATGATCTGTTCGGTCATCAGCGCGAACTGACGCGTGTGGTGCTGTCTTCTGGCAAGAACGGCACGGTTGGTGGTGATCTGGTCAGAAAATGGGTTGATGACCATCAACGCGGATGCGCTCGTTGTGACCAATTGATCGACGAACTGCGTGCTGCGGGGCAGATTGACCTGTCGATGATTACGGTTGCCAATCGTCAGATCAGGGCGATGGTTGGCGGCTGATCTTCTCGTCGCGGATTTTCGCAAAAGAGGGCACTTTGGTGCCCTCTTTTTTTGTCTTCACCAAGGAGAATATCCTTCAGAATGTCAGGAGCAACCGGATGCTGTCGGGTTGGTAAGTTTTTTGAACGCGATGATGAACGCGAAGTAATTGAATCGATTTAATTTACTGCCATTCTCCTGCCGTTTTTATATGATGAAAATGCAATGAAGGCAGGGAAAGCCTTGAAAAATACCAACCGGTACGTATATTGAATACAGAAGACGAAAAGAATGGTGTGAAAATGAGGAACGCTGCCGAGACCCGGACAAAGCTGCTGGAAACAGCCATACACTTGCTGTGGACCAGCAGTTATCACGATATTGGTGTCAGTGATGTCTGCAAGCATGCAGGGGTCACCAAGGGGGCGTTTTATCATCATTTTGACAGCAAGGCGGCCCTGTTTGCGGCGTCTGCCCGTCATCACTGGGACAAGGGCAAGGATGAACTCAGATCCATCTTTTCCCCCGAAATCGCCCCGCTTGATCAGTTGAACCGCTATATCGACCTGATCATGAACAAGCAGAAAAAGCAAGGCGTGCCGGGCGATACAGAGGTCTGTGTCTGCCCCATCTTTACCGCCGGTGGCCAGGTCGGCCCCGAAGATATCGAAATTCAGGACTGTTCACGCGAACTGGCCGAGGAACAGATCAAGTATCTTGCCTCGATGATCCGTGGCCTGAAAGGTGAAGGCATGCTTTCGGGCGATGCCGACGTCACGACACTGGCACGGCTTGTTTTCCAGTTTGTGCATGGCTTGCTGACATACGGCAAGGTTTTTAACTGTGCCGATACTGTTCGGTCTGATATGCGTGTCGGCATCTGCCGAATTCTTGATTTGCGCTGTGAATTCAGGAACGTAAAGGCCAAGGAAACCTCGTTGTCGGCTGCGGAATAATCCGTAAAATTTAGAACGACTGCAATTTTTTTCATTTCGCCCTTGCGAACAAACCGATCGGTATGCATCTTCCCGTTATTCTGTCCGCGAATGCGCGGGTAACGCTATTGGGAAATGAAAAGATGCAATCACGATCCAAACTAAGAATGTTGCTGCCAGCCACAGCTGCAATCGTTGCGATTGCTGCAGGTGGTTACGGGCTAAGCACAATTGGTTCCGCGGGTGCCGACGAAGCCGTCGCACAGGCCGAACCGCAAATCACCCCTGTTACCGTTCAGGATGTCCATAGCCAGTCTGTAAGGCTGTGGAATAATTTCTCCGGCCGTCTGAGTGCGGTTGAAGAAGTCCAGCTTCGCCCACAGGTCAGTGGTGCTATTGTCGATATCCGCTTCGAAGACGGCCAGATCGTCAAGGAAGGCGATATTCTCGCAGTCATCGACCCCCGCACATACAAGGCCGCCGTTGACGAAGCCAAGGCGGAACTTGCCGCTGCGCGTCAGACCCTGTCGCTTGCTGCCAAGGAAAAGGCGCGTGCGGAAAAACTGGTTGCCAATGGCACCGTTTCCAAACGTGTCTTTGACGAACGCGTCAACACCCATCAGGTCGCACAAAGTCAGGTCAATCGCGCCCTGGCACAGCTTGAGCTCGCCGAAATCGAGTTTGATCATGCCTTTGTAAAGGCACCGATTGATGGCCGCGTCAGCCGGGTCGAACTGACTGTGGGCAATCAGGTGAATGCCGGGCCGAACGCCCCGGTTCTGACCACGATTGTCTCGACCGGGAAAATCTATGCCGATTTCGATCTGGACGAACAAACCTATTTCGCCAGCATCTATGATGCGAACAAGGTCAGCGGTGCCGCACGGCAAATCCCGGTTCGCCTGACTGTCGCCGGTGGTGAAACCATTTCGGGCTTTGTTCACAGCTTTGATAACCGGATTGATACCCGCACCGGTACCATCCGCACCCGTGCCCTGTTTGAAAACAGCAACGGCGCATTGCTGCCCGGAAGCTTCGCCAGTCTGCAGCTTGGTGCGCCGGCCGAGGAAGAGGTGATCATGATTTCACCAGACGCCATCAGCACCGATCAGGACCGTAAGTTCGTTTACGTGGTCCAGTCGGATAACACCGTTGCCTATCGTCAGGTGACGCTGGGTTCCGAAGTTGACGGGCGCCGCATCGTGACATCCGGGCTTGAACCCGGTGACATGGTGATTGTGAACGGGATCATGAAAGTTCGACCCGGCATGCCTGTTGCTCCCGAAATTCTGCAGGCCTCGGCATCCTGACGGATGCTTGACTGCGCGCAAAATCTAGGCTGACCGTTATGCAGAATATATCCAGATTCTTTGTAGATCGCCCGATTTTCGCTGGCGTTCTATCCGTCCTGATATTGTTATCAGGTTTGATTGCCATGCTGAATTTGCCGATTTCCGAATATCCGGAAGTCGTGCCGCCGACCGTCGTGGTCGAAGCGCAATTCCCCGGTG
>CAMPHD010000097.1 GCA_946885765.1 uncultured Thalassospira sp. | reverse complement strand
CTTCCTGTCTCGTTTGCTCAAAGATCCGGAATTGTTAAAATCCGCGGAAAAGGTCGAAGCCGCCTGTCGCTTTGCCAATGCGGTCGGGGCCATTACCGCAACCAAACGTGGTGCGATTGCAGCCCTTCCGACCGAGCAACAGGTTTCGGAATTTCTTTCCGTGAACTGATTTCCCGGTTAAGATTCATGCGATGGCAGTCCTGTTCCCGCCGGATTGCCATCAAAATGTCCCACAAACTGTCCCACAAATGGTCGTATCGGCGTGTTAGTGTTTTGACATGACGCCGATATTGTTTGCTATCTGTTTGAAGCCGAGGGTGGAATGTCCACAGAAAATCTGACGACCTGCTGGGAAAAGCTTGATCGACTGGGCGCTGAAGTTTCCAAGAACCTGAATTTGCGCAAAGCCTTTGCCGATGATCCTGCACGGTTCGACCGTTTCCACGTTACGCAGGATGATCTGTTTGTCGATTATTCGAAAAACCTGATCACCGATGATGTGATGGCAGCACTGCGTGAATTGGCGGAAACGGCCAATGTCGAAAGCTGGCGCGAACGGATGTTTGCCGGTGACCGGATCAATGTCACCGAAAATCGCGCGGTTCTTCATACGGCACTTCGCAATCTGGATGGCAATACGGTGATGGTCGACGGCAAGGATGTTATGCCCGACGTCAAGGACGTCTTGGCACGTATGAAACGGTTTGCCGCGCGTGTCCATACCGGCGACTGGAAGGGCCATACCGGCAAGGCGATTACCGATGTCGTCAATATCGGGATTGGCGGTTCCGACCTTGGGCCGGTCATGGTGAACGAGGCACTTCGTCCGTATCATATCGACGGCATTCGCTGCCATTTCGTTTCCAATGTCGATGGCGCACATATCGTTGATACGCTGAAAGGCCTTGATGCGGAAACGACGCTTTTCATCATTGCGTCCAAAACCTTCACGACCGACGAAACCCTGACCAATGCCTATTCCGCGCGTGACTGGCTGGTTGGTTTGCTGAAAGACGAGGGGGCAGTTGCCAAGCATTTTGTTGCGGTGTCGACCGCCTTGGACAAGGTTGCCGAATTCGGCATCGATACCGACAACGCATTTGGTTTCTGGGACTGGGTTGGTGGGCGATACAGTCTTTGGTCAGCTATCGGATTGCCGATCATTCTTGCGGTCGGTTACGAGAAATTCGAAGAGTTGCTGCGTGGCGCACAGTCGATGGATAACCATTTCCGTTCTGCGCCGCTTGACCGGAATATTCCGGTAACGCTGGCATTGATTGGGATCTGGTATCGCAATGTTATGGGCGCATCCAGTCAGGCAATCCTGCCTTATGACCAGCATCTTTCGCGGTTGCCAGCTTATTTGCAGCAGGCCGATATGGAAAGTAACGGCAAATCCGTTACCCGTGATGGCAAGCCGATCTATTATGAAACCGGTCCGATCATCTGGGGCGAACCCGGCACCAATGGCCAGCATGCCTTTTATCAGCTGATCCATCAGGGCACGGAACTGATCCCGGTTGATTTCATCGTTGCGGCGAATGCCCTGCACCCGTTATCGAACCACCATGACAAACTGGTCGCAAACTGCTTTGCACAGGCCGAAGCCCTGATGCTGGGCAAGACAGAGGCGGAAGTCCGCGATGAACTTGCCGGTGGTAATCTGACCCCGGCCGAGATTGATATCCTGGCTCCGCAAAAAGTCTTTGCCGGGAACAAGCCCAGCACCATGATCCTTTACAAGCAGCTTGATCCCTTCACGCTGGGGCGGTTGGTTGCGATGTATGAACATAAAATCTTTGTTCAGGGGATTATCTGGAACGTTAATTCCTATGACCAATGGGGCGTTGAGCTTGGAAAGCAGCTCGCCAGGGAATTGCTACCAATGGTGCAGGGGAATGAAACGGCTGATGCGCGCGATGCATCGACGGCTGGCCTGATCAGTCAGTTGCAGGCTCTTCGCAGTTAAGCCAAACGGTTGGCGAACTGACGGTAACGAAAGGCGGTGTTTGTAACATAAAGCACCGCCTTTCGTGCCTTCGGGTGAAGTCTCTTGGTTCGGGGATTGATGCGAAATCCGTGTCTATAGATATTTATGAAACTGTCACGGTGAAGTCATCAAACTGTTACGTGTTATCAGCAGGTTATCTGCCACGATTAAACCGGTATCAGGGGAAATTATGCGTTATTCTTTAATGGCGACTGTGGCGATGTCTGTGCTTCTCGGTGCTTGCGGCACGGCAACCAATTCAAACAATATGACAATGACAGTCGATACGGCATCACCAGCAGCCAAACCGCTTTCGATTGTGCCGATGGGCGAATATCGCACCGGCATTTTCGAAGAAGGTGCGGCTGAAATCCCGGCTTTCGACGTGGCAGGCAAACGCATTTTCGTTGTGAATGGTAGCGAAAAGGTTATCGATATTCTTGATATGTCGAACCCCGACGAACTTGCCAAACTTGGTTCTATCGAGCTTGCAGCCTGGGGTAATATCGCAAACAGCGTTGACATCCATGGCGATATCGTTGCCGCAGCTGTCGAGAACGAAGACAAACAGGCACCGGGTAAGGCCGTGTTCTTTAACACGGACGGCGAATTCATTGCTGCAGTCACCGTCGGTGCGTTGCCTGACATGATCAAATTTACTCCGGACGGCCAATATGTTTTGATCGCCAACGAAGGCGAACCGAATGGCGCATTTGACAATGATCCGGAAGGCAGCATTTCTATCATTCCGGTATCGGGTAATCTTGCCGATTTGACCGATGCGGACGTTCGCAATGTGACCTTCAGCTTCCTGAATGATGCTGATCTGCCTTATGGTATGCGGACATCGAACCCGGGCACCTCGACCGTGGCACAGGATATCGAGCCGGAATATATCGCCGTCTCGAGAGACAGCAAAACCGCCTATGTTTCGCTTCAGGAAAACAACGCGGTGGCCATCATTGATATTGAGGCCGCACACGTTGTCCGGGTTGCCGGTCTTGGATTCAAGGACCATTCGGTCAATGCGTTTGATGCCAGCGACAAAGACGGCAAAATCAACATCCGTACCTGGCCGGTTATGGGCATGTATATGCCCGACACGATTGATACAATCGATATCAATGGCAAGACGTGGGTCCTGACCGCAAACGAGGGTGATTCCCGCGACTATGATGGCTATAGTGAGGAAACCCGCGTCGGAAAGCTCACCCTCGATCCGGTTGCCTTCCCGAATGCTTCCTTCCTGCAGAGGGATGAAAATCTGGGCCGTTTGAAAACGACCACTGCACAGGGAGATACAGATGGTGACGGCGATTTCGACGTGATCTACAGCTATGGTGCACGTTCGTTCTCGGTCCTTGATGCAAACGGCGACATGGTTTTTGACAGCGGTGACAAGTTCGAACAGTTCATGGCGGCCAATTACGGGAGAGTTTTCAACGCATCGGACACCGAAAACTATAGCCGTGATGATCGTTCGGATGACAAGGGGCCGGAACCCGAAGGTCTGGCAACCGGTTATGTCAATGGTACGCCTTATGCCTTCATCGGTCTGGAACGTCAGGGTGGATTTATGGTCTATGACCTGACCAATCCGACCAACCCGCAATTCGTGACCTATCATTCAGACCGCCGTTATTCCGGCAACCCGGAAGCAGACACTGCGGGCGAGCTTGCACCAGAAGGCATGCTGTTTGTCGAAGCAAAGGATAGTCCGACCGGCAATGCGATGCTGATCGTGGCAAGCGAAGTATCGGGCAGCACAAAGGTTTATGACCTGAAATAGGTTTTTAAGCTGCTGCATACAAACAGTTTTTACATGAAAAGCCGGGGATTTTTACCTCGGCTTTTTCAATTGTGTCCGGTACTTGGTAAAATGGTTCAATCCCGTGACAATATGCACTAAACTCCGCGCCACGGTCCGGTCTCGGACCTGTCGACCGAAGGGAGGCGGAGACTGAGTACGCGACGTGAACCTCATATTCTGGTCGTTGATGACGATCAGGAAATCCAGAAGCTCCTTAAAAAATTCCTGCTCCAGCACGGGTTTCGCATCACCACCGTTTCCGACGGGGCGGAGATGCATCGCGCGCTTCGCGACTGGAATATCGATCTGGTGATCCTCGATATCATGCTGCCCGGTGACGACGGTTTTGCGCTGTGTCGCGATGTGCGTCGCAATTCGAAGGTGCCAATTGTCATGCTGACGGCGGTGGGCGAGGATACTGATCGTATTCTTGGTCTTGAACTTGGTGCAGATGACTATCTGACCAAACCTTTCAATCCGCGCGAGTTGCTGGCACGTATTCGGGCTGTTTTCCGCCGATTTGAAACCGGAACGGTGACGCAGGTTCATCACGAAGAAGCAAAAAGTCAGAAAATCCTGTTTGCTGACTGGACGCTTGATATCGGATCGCGCGAATTGCGTGATCTGGATGATGTTGCGGTGCATTTGTCGACCGGGGAATTTTCCCTGCTGCTGGCACTGGTAAAGCATAACAAGCGTGCGCTTTCGCGCGAACAGCTTGTCGATATCGTGCGCGGTCAAAGCTCGATCCCGTTTGATCGCAGCATCGATATCCAGATCAGCCGTCTGCGCCGGAAAATTGAAAAAGATGCTAAAAACCCCAAACTGATCAAAACAGTGCGCGGGATCGGCTATCAGTTCTGTGCCGATACGAGGACCGTCTAGGAATTCGATCCATGGCAGATCAGATTGGTGCGTTTTCCGAATATATGCGGCGATTCAAGCCCCGTACGCTGGGTGGGCGCATATTTATGATCATGATGGTCGGCGGTGTCATTATCGCCGGGATCAGTTCGATTGCATCGAAATACATCATAGAACGCAGCGAGCGGATCAGCCGGGCCTATACGCTGGGCTTTACCATCCGCGAACTGATCCTGATCGCCGAAAGTCCGGAATTAAAGGGAAATGTCGTCGATATTGCCGCGCGTGACGGGCTTTCCCTTCGTGTGTTGCCGCCCGATGATATCGGCACCATTCTGCTGTTTTCGCGCCCGGCACAGCATATTGCAATGCCGGCACGTCTGGCCGATACGGGCTGGCCGACATCGGTAAAGGTACATTTTCGTCGCGGGCGTCTTGGGTCTGAACAGCGTGACCTGATTGAAACCGCCGAAAATCCCAGCCTGTTTTTCGCCGGTCTGTCGCGCGAAATAGCGCGCCAGGGACTTGAGGCCCGGGTTGAAATCATGTTGCCGTCCGGCATGCGGATGCTGCTGTCTCATTCGGTACTGTGGTCGAATTATGCTTCGCCTTCGATGGTGTTCCTGATTTTTCTGGTCGGTGTTATCGCGGTGCTGGCGGTATTTGCCGCCTTGGCCGATCTTCTTGCCGGGCCTTTCAAAAATTTGACTGAGGCGATCATTCGTCAGGGCGATGAAGTCGAAGGACCCCCGGTCGAGGAACGCGGTCCGACCGAGGCCCGGTCAATGGCAGCAGCCTATAACGGATTGCGCGAACGGATTTCACGCATGCTGGGGGACAGAACCCGGATGCTGGCCGCGATTTCGCATGATTTGCGCACGCCCAGTACGCGCCTTCGTCTGCGTGCGGAATTTATCGATAATGACGAACTGCGCGAAACCGTGCTGCGCGATCTTGATGAAATGGACGGACTTTTAAACGACGCGCTTGATTTTCTTGGCGACTGGATTAACAAGGAAGATGAACGCACTGTCGATTTCACATCGGTTCTTGAAGCGATTTGCGACGATTATGCCGATCTCGGTCGCCCGGTCAGTTTTGAAGGACCGCAACCGCTTCGTTTCAGTTCGGTGCATACGGTTTTTGGGGGCGGGGATGAGGCACATTCGTTTGGTGACAAGCGCAGTATCCGTCTGACCTGTCGGCCAGGAACATTAAAACGTGCCTTCACCAACCTGATCGAGAATGCGCTGAAATACGGTTACCGTGCTTATGTCAGTCTGGATGCAACGGCTGATACCGTCCTGATTTCCATTCGCGACGAGGGGCCGGGGATTGCCGAAGAGCATCAGGAAAATGTCTTCCTGCCATTTTTCCGTGTTGAAGGATCGCGCGCCCGGACCACCGGCGGCAGCGGTCTTGGCCTGTCGATTGTGAAAACGGTCATTGATGCCCATGATGGCACAATAAGGTTACGCAACCTGCCCAGACGTGGACTGGAAGTCACGATTGCGTTGCCACGGCGCGTGGATAAAACATGATTTCAAGAAAACGGCCCGAATAGAAAATTCGGGCCGTTTTTATTTTACGTTTCAAGAAGAACGGCGGATGGCCCCCAGAACCATCCGCCGATCAAGATCAGATCCGCAGTTCCGTTACCGGATCAAACAGACTGATCTGAGACATGTCGGCCGAGAATGTCATCATCTCACCCGGTTGCGGTGCCCGGTCGGGCCGGACACGTGCAACGATTTCCTTTCCACCGATCTCGACAACCGTCATGGTGTCGGCACCGGTCGGTTCAATAACTTCGACCTTGCAGTCGAAATTGACATACTGGCTGCCCGGTTGCTCGGAACCGGTACGCTTGTGCGTCAGGCCTTCCGGACGGATGCCGAATACGACATCTTTGCCGACATAGGCCTTATAGCTTTCTGGTGCATCTTTCAGCGGCAGAATGATCGGGTCATTGTCGCGTTTGATCGATACGGCCAGATTGCCATTATCATTTACGAGGGTTGCATTGATGAAGTTCATCGACGGCGAACCGATGAAGCCGGCAACAAAGATGTTGTTCGGGCGTTCATAGATGTTCTGCGGCGTATCGAACTGCTGCAGGATGCCGTCTTTCATAACTGCAATGCGCGAGGCAAGGGTCATGGCTTCGATCTGGTCGTGGGTGACGTAAACAATGGTCGAGCCCAGACGCTGATGCAGTTTCTTGATCTCGGTACGCATATCGACGCGCAGCTTGGCATCAAGGTTCGACAACGGTTCGTCAAACAGGAAGATATCCGGATCGCGAACCAGCGCACGACCCATTGCAACGCGCTGGCGCTGACCACCCGAAAGCTGGGACGGTTTGCGGTCCAGCAGAGGTTCGATCTGCAGCAACTTGGCAACATCGGCAACCGCCTTGTCGCGTTCTGCATTCGAAACACCACGGATTTCAAGACCAAAGGTGATGTTCTTGCGAACGGTCATATTCGGGTAAAGCGCGTAGGACTGGAACACCATCGCGATGTTGCGGTCCTTGGGATGCACATCGTTGATCACGCGATCACCGATGCGGATTTCCCCGTCACTGGAACCTTCAAGACCTGCAATCAGGTTCAGAAGGGTGGATTTACCGCAACCCGACGGGCCGACCAGAACCAGGAACTCGCCGTCTTCAATAGCAATATTGATTTCTTTGAGAACCTCGACAGGACCGAAGGCCTTGCGAACTTTATCAAGGGTGAGTGATGCCATTTGCTTATCCCTTCACCGAACCGGCGGTCAGGCCGCGGACGAAGTATTTTCCGGCCAGAACATAAACAAGCAGGGTCGGCAGGCCGGTCAGCAGGGCTGTGGCCATATCGACATTGTACTGTTTCACGCCGGTCGTGGTGTTGACGATATTGTTGAGTGCGACAGTCATCGGTGCATTGTCGCCAGAGGCGAAAGAAGCACCGAAAAGGAAGTCGTTCCAGATCTGGGTAAACTGCCAGATGACCGACACCACGATGATCGGGGTCGAAATCGGCAGAATGATACGCCAGAAAATGGTGAAGAAACCTGCGCCATCAATGGTTGCTGCTTTCACCAGTTCATCCGGGATCGAAACGTAGTAATTGCGGAAGAACAGGGTGGTGAAGCACAGGCCATAAACGACGTGTACAAGAACCAGACCGGTGGTCGAACTTGCAAGACCAAGCGTGCCCAGAACCTGTGACATCGGCAGCAGAACGACCTGGAATGGAATGAAGCAACCAAACAGCAGCAGGGCAAAGACGATATTCGCCCCCTTGAAACGCCATTTGGTCAGGGCATATCCGTTGATCGCACCAAGGAAGGTGGAAATCAGAACCGCCGGAACCGCCATTTTGACCGAGTTCCAGAAGTAAATTTTGATCCCCGAACATTCGACTCCGACGCAGGCTTCATTCCACGCATAGGTCCAGGCATCGAACGTGATGACGCGCGGCAGCGAAATGAGCGAGCCTTCCCGGATTTCATCAAGCGACTTCAACGAGGTCGAAATCATCACGAAAAGCGGAAACAGGTAATAGGTGGCGAACAGGATCAGAACGAGATAAAGCAACCCGCGCAGTATGGTGTGTTTCCAGCCTGCGTCGTGGCTGTAATGCTGAATATCAGCCATTTTTCTTGCCTCCGCGCAGTTCGGAATACAGATACGGCACAATGATCGCCATCACGGTTGCCAGCATCATCATGGCACTTGCGGCACCCACACCCAGCTGGTTGCGCTGGAAGGCCATCGTGTACATGAAGGTTGCCGGAAGATCCGACGAATAACCGGGACCGCCGCCAGTAAGTGCAATGACAAGGTCGAAACTTTTAACGGCCAGATGGGCCAGAACGACAATGGCACTGAGGAAAACCGGACGGATCGACGGGATGATAATGCCGAAATAAATGCGGGGCAGGCTGGCGCCATCCATATAAGCTGCGCGAATGATGTCCTGATCGACGCCGCGCAATGCCGCAAGGAACATTGCCATAACAAAACCCGATGCCTGCCAGACGGCTGCGATCACCACGGTGTAGATCGCCATGTCCGAATTGACCAGCCAGTCGAATTTGAAACTGGTCCAGCCAAGGTCATGCATCATGCTTTCCAGACCAAGGCCCGGATTGAGAAGCCATTTCCAGACGGTGCCGGTCACAATGAAGGACAGGGCCATCGGATAAAGGAAAATTGTACGAAGTACGCCTTCGGCGCGGATGCGCTGATCAAGAAGGACCGCCAGAAGGCAGCCGAGGATCAGGCAGATAACAATAAAGAGACCGCCAAAAATCAGCAGGTTCTCGATGGCAACATGCCAGCGTTCCATTTGCCACAGGCGTTCGTATTGCCGCAGACCGGCCCAATCCCAGACCGGAAGCATGCGCGATTTCGAAAACGCCATATAGCCTGTCCACAGGATGAACCCGTAGACGAAAAACAGGGACGCAGCAAAGGACGGTGCAACAACGATCTTGGATAGATGACGCTGGATGCCGGCCGTCAGGTTGCTTTCGGTGCTTGAAGAAGCCCCCATACCCTTTGCCTCAAAAAATTAAAGTAGCGGGAATCCGGCCCCGGAAATATCCGGGGCCGGCGCGTAAGTCAGTCGATGTGACTGTACAGATCAGATGAGATTAGTCTTTGGCCAGTTCAACAGCTTCGACCAGACGCGAGACGGCTTCGTCGGACGGCATGTCGGAGTTGAAGTGCGCGGTCACGACGTCAACGATGGCACCCGAAAGGTGACCGCGAAGCGCCATGCCATGTGCCATCGACGGAAGGAACCCGCCGGCGTCCTGGGCTGCCAGAAGGTCAGCTTCGGATTTCTTTGCACAATCGTCGAATTTGTCGAGCGGAACACCGA
>CAMPHD010000096.1 GCA_946885765.1 uncultured Thalassospira sp. | reverse complement strand
TCTGATCCTGCTTGCCGATATCCTTGGTGAGTCCGTCGGGACGCTTTTTGCCGCCGCGATGGTGCCGGGGTTGATCCTTGCCGGGATGCTCGCTCTTTATCTTGTGCTTTTGGGGATTTTCAAGCCCGACATGGTGCCAGCGATCCCGCAGGATGAGCGCGATGCGCTGGCCACCCGTGACCTTATGCTCAAGATCGCCAAGGTCGTGCTGCCGCCGCTGGCACTGGTTTTTGCGGTTCTGGGTTCCATCGTTGGCGGGATTGCTGCTCCGACCGAGGCCGCATCGATGGGCGCGCTTGGCGCGTTGCTTCTGGCGCTGTTTACCGGGCGGCTTAATTTCGGGGTGATGCGCGATGTGTTGCGCGATACCCTGATCACCAGTGCGATGGTGTTTTTCATCCTGATCTGCGCGCAGCCCTTTGGCCTTGCCTTCCGCGGGCTTGGCGGCGAGGGGCTGGTGCATGCCATGTTTGAATGGGTGCCCGGTGGCGATATGGGCAACCTTCTGTTCATGATGGCGGTGATCTTTGTCCTTGGGTTCTTCCTTGAATGGATCGAGATTTCCTATATCGCGCTGCCGATGTTTTTGCCGGTATTCATGAATAGCGGCATCGACATGGCGTGGCTTGCGATCCTTGTGGCGATGAACCTGCAGACCAGCTTCCTGACGCCGCCCTTTGGCTGGGCCTTGTTCTTCCTGAAAGGTGTTGCGCCAAAATCGGTGTCGACGGTGGATATCTATCGCGGGGTCATTCCGTTTATTGGTATTCAGGCACTGGCCCTTGTGCTGCTGTTCATCTTCCCGGAGCTGACAAGCTGGCTACCGGATCTTATTGGCTGGTAGCAACAGATAGGTCCTGATCCGGAATATCAGGCGATTTGTCCACGATGTGAAAATCGCCTGATACCCGGATCATTTTCACGATAGATTTCAGGTCATAACAGGGCATGCCGGACACACGGCATGCCAAAGATTTTTGCGCCATCAGGAGGCCCCGAAATGCTCAGAACCAGAACAAGCCTTGGCGGGATCGTCACAGCCCCGCATCATCTGGCTGCCCAGGCCGGGCGCGATGTTTTGCGCGATGGCGGCAACGCGGTCGAGGCGATGATTGCAGCCGCCGCCACCATTGCGGTTGTCTATCCGCATATGAATGCGATTGGCGGGGATGGGTTCTGGCTGATTGCCGAACCGGGCAAGGACCCGGTGGCGATCCGGGCGTGCGGCGGGGCGGCAGGGCTGGCGAGCCCGGAATTTTACCGTGACCTTGGCCATGACAAAATCCCGGCGCGCGGGCCGTTGGCGGCATTGACCGTGGGCGGTGCGATTGGCGGCTGGATGGAGGCCGCAAAAATCGCACAGAAGCTGGGTGGGACATTGCCCATCGCGCGCCTTGTGGTCGATGCGGTGCATCATGCGCGAACCGGGGTGCCGATCACAAAATCGCAGCATGAACTGACGCGTGACAAGCTGCCGGAGCTTCGCGATGCACCGGGGTATGTGGCGGCTTATGCCGCAAAGGGCGTGCCCGAAATCGGTGATGTGTTGAAACAGCCGACCCTTGGTGCGACGCTGGAACGGCTTGGCGCCGTCGGGCTTGATGATTTTTACCGGGGCGATATCGCGCGCGCCAATGCCAAGGGGCTTGAGGCGGCGGGAAGTCCGCTTCGGCTATCTGATTTTGAAGGCTATTACGCCAAAACCATGACGCCGCTTTCGGTGAAGCTATCAAGCGGCACCGTTTTCAATATGGTGCCACCAACGCAGGGTGCCGCGTCACTTATGATCCTTGGCCTGTTTGACCGGCTGGGCGTGAAAACGGGCGAGGGATTTGATCATATCCATGGCGTGATCGAGGCGACCAAACGCGCCTTTATCAAACGTGATGCCCATATCGGTGATCCGGGGCGGATGGATATTGATCCGATGTCGCTTCTGAGTGATGCGATGCTGGATGCCGAGGCGGCAAAAATCGATATGAAAACCGCACTGCCCTGGCCGCATATCGCCAAGCCCGGTGATACGATCTGGATGGGGGTGACGGATAAAAACGGCACGGTCGTCAGTTACATCCAAAGCATTTTCTGGGAATTTGGATCGGGTGTTGTCGTGCCCGAAACCGGGGTCCTGTGGCAGAATCGCGGGGCGAGCTTTACGCTGCATGACGGCCCCAACCAGCTCGGCCCCGGCCGGTTACCGTTCCACACACTCAACCCGGCGATGGCGCGGCTGAACAACGGTGATGTCCTTACATATGGCACCATGGGGGGCGAGGGACAGCCGCAAACCCAGGCGGCGGTATTTACCCGCAATGTCCTGTTCGGGCAGGATTTTCAGGCGGCAATCACCGCGCCGCGCTGGTTGCTGGGCCGGACATGGGGGGCGGAAACAACGACCCTTAAACTCGAAAACCGGTTTGATCCGGCCCTGATCACGCAGCTTGAAAAAGCCGGTCATGCGGTTGAGGTGGTGGGTGATTTCGAAGACATGATGGGCCATGCGGGCGGTATTCTGCTGCGCGCCAATGGCGTGATGGAAGGGGCGACTGATCCGCGCGCGGATGGGGTGGTTGCGGCTTTGTGATTTGCATTTGTAACGGTTGAATTGGGTCGCGGTTATTGCCTGCGTATCAGGATTTCTTTGGCAAGTTCGGGGCTGGATCGGGTAGGGGAATCTCGCAAAATTCCCTGCAATGCCTCGTTGGTCATGTAGGGATAAAGCAACCTGTTCCAGCGCACGATCATCTCATCGGGATTGTTTAAGAGCCGTCGAATATTTCGTGCCCGTTGAATGGATAGAGGGTGACGGACATCGTTCCGGGCTGCGTTAATCAATTCGGAGCGTGTGTTTTTCTGCTCATACCAATCAATCCATGAAATCGCAGATTCTTGCCGCCCTGCAAGATAGAGAAAATAGAGGGCAAATTCGTCCACTGTTTCCTCATTGTCCCAGTTGGGAAGGCCAAGCTTGTTAAGTAGTGTATGGCCGATCTCGTGAAGGAGTACGGCCTCTACTGCGCCACGACGATTGGTGCGTGCAAATTCAAAAAACAGTTCTGAGCAAAGCGTTATATTTCCTGTTGCTTTGGCGGAATATGCGTTCTCATGGCCGCAAGATTTCAAGGTTATGTCAAATTCGTCTATGCCATATGTTTCTGCTATCTCGAGTATGCTCTTGGACATACCTTCTTCAAACTCATGGGCTGTCTGCCATGGGGTTGAGATATCAGCGTAAATTTCATAGGCCGCCTTTTTGGTGATGAGCAGGCTAAATCTGTTGCTGAAAACAAGATAATGAGGACGTGTGTTTGTGACTGCGCCGACGATTGAAAAAGTGTTTCTTTGTCGGTTGGCTCCGTAACATCTGGCAGATTGTCCTGCCTTGAAAAACTGTAGCTGCTGATCGTCGCAGATAAATACGCTTAGATCGTCATATTGAGCGTTTTTAACATCAACGAAGACTTCGATTTTTGCATCGGTTTTAATTAATATCGGTTTCCACCATATCGAGCCTGCTTTGATTTCGGCGTAACCCTCGTCGATTTTAAAGCGGAGCCTGTCAGCGACAGATGCACTGGCGAATGCATGCTGGAATGGCGCAATAATAAGCAATATGAATATAAAAATGCCCGTCATTCCGGCCTCCAAGCTGCATTAATCAACTCCTTCTAATGAACCCTTTGGTTGTTGTTTGGTCAAGGGTAATGCTTTCTTATGTCGGTAAAATGACATTTCTCTTCGCTCAAGACGAGGAAAACTCCCACTCAATTATATGCCTGTAAGTCTCGCCCGAATTGAGCCACGGGCCTGGGAAGTCCGGGCGGTTGGGGCTGTCGGGGAAGGTTTGGGGTTCGAGCGCGATGCCGCCGGATTTATGCAGGGTTTTGCCGTCGGGCGTTTTCATCGCATCGGTGAAATGCTGCGATAGATAGAATTGCAATCCGGCCTCGGTCGAGAACAGTTTCATCGTCCGGCCGCTATCGGGATCGGACAGGGTTGCGATCTGTTTAAGCGGTCCGCGTGCGCCATTGAGGCAGAAATTGTGATCAAAACCCTGATCGGCATTCATGAGGTTCTGCGCAATTCCCTTGGGATTTCTGAAATCATAGCCGGTTCCGGCAACGTCCTTTTGCCCGGCAAGCGGGATCAGGCGGTCGTCAATCGGAAGGTAGGCATCGGCATCGATTTGCAGGATATGCAGGGCCGCGCATTTATCAAACCGCCCGGTCAGGTTCCAATAGGCATGGCTGGTCATATTGACCGGGCAGGTCTGATCGCAGGTTGCCGTGATTTCAAGGCGCAGGCGATTTTCAGCAACGATTGAATAGGTCGCGGTTGCCGCGAAATTCCCCGGATAGCCCTGATCCCCGTCCGGGCTTTGGAGGTGAAAGGCAATTTCGTGATCGGTGTTTTGCGTGACGGACCAGTCGTGCTGATCAAAGCCCGTGATGCCGCCATGCAGATGGGTCGGACCTTCGTTCGCGGCCAGCGTGACTTTGTGGCCATCCGGGTCATGATAGGTCGAATTGGCGATGCGGTTGGCATAGCGCCCGCACACCGCGCCGATATAGCTGTCATGGGTGGCATAGGCGTCGTCATCGGGCAGGCCGACGGTGATATTTGTTTCCGTGCCGTCGTCATTACGCAGCCAAAGTTCCCGGATGCGGGCCCCATAGGGGGAGAGCAGGATTCGCATTTTTGCGGTCCTGATTTGCAGGGTTCCTGCCGGTGTCGGGTGCATCGGGATTGCTGTCGGGTTTTTCGACATGTCGCCTCGTTCCATCTTCAAATCACTGTTTTATTTAGACTTTGCGGTTTTTTGCCCGCTGTCAACCGCGCTTTCTACGCGAAAGTTGGGAGGTGCATTTAGGCCGTTGAGTTCCTTCAAATCATATTGTATTACTATATGGCTTTTAGCAATAAAACAGCCTTTAGGGAGGAAATAATGAAAAGTCTCAAGCAGCTTGCGGTTTCGACGGCAGCCCTTGGTGTTGCACTTGGTCTGTCCTTTGCGGCACAGGCCGAAATGATGATCGGCTTCTCGCAGATCGGGTCGGAAAGCGGCTGGCGCACGTCCGAGACGGCATCAATCAAGGCCGAAGCAGAAAAGCGCGGCATTGATCTGAAATTCTCGGATGCGCAGCAGAAACAGGAAAACCAGATCAAGGCAGTCCGTTCCTTCATCGCCCAGGGCGTTGATGGCATTCTGCTGGCACCGGTTGTTGAAACCGGCTGGGATCAGGTGCTTCAGGAAGCCAAGGATGCCGGTATTCCCGTCGTTCTGGTGGATCGTGGCGTTGCCGCCGATGAAAGCCTGTATCTGACCAAGGTTGCATCCGACTTCGTGGTGGAAGGTGCGCTTGCAGCCGCGTGGCTGGCGTCGGAAACCAATGCGGTTTGTGATGTTGTCGAACTTCAGGGGACAGTTGGTTCGTCAGCAGCCAATGATCGCAAAGCCGGTTTTGAATCGGTTGTCAGCAACTTCCCGGGAATCAGCATCATCCGTTCCCAGTCGGGCGATTTCACCCGTTCGGGCGGCAAGGAGGTCATGGAAAGCTTCCTGAAAGCCGAAGATGGCGGCAAGAACATCTGTGCGGTTTATGCGCATAACGATGACATGGCGCTGGGTGCGGTGCAGGCGATCAAGGAAGCCGGTCTTAATCCGGGTGAAGACATCCTGATCGTATCGATCGATGCGGTTCCTGATATCTTCAAGGCGATGGCCGATGGCGATACCAATGCGACCATCGAGCTGAACCCGCATCTGGGCGCACCGGCCTTTGACGCGATCAAGGCATCCATGGATGGCCAAGACGTGCCGAAATGGATCAAGGCCAATGGTCCGCTTTATCTGCCTGATACCGCTGCCGAAGAATACAAAATGCGCAGCAAGTAAGGCCGTTATCTCCAACCGTGCGTCTTACCGTGCGGTTGGGGTGACGCAACTGGCGTGATGTCTGAGCGCATCCCTGTCTGATGGCGGGGGTGCATTTGGACGCATCCGGGCATGAATTTCGTGTCGTGTATGATGGGTCAAAGCCAGTGAACATAAAGGGAGAGGGGCTATCCATGTCTGAAAAGACGCAATCCGTGCTGTCAGTACGCGGGGCGGGAAAATTCTTTCCCGGCGTCAAAGCCTTGCAGGATGTCGATTTCGATCTGCGATCTGGTGAAATTCACGCGCTTCTGGGTGAAAACGGTGCCGGTAAATCGACCCTGATCAAGGTGATTACCGGGGTTCATCCGCGCGATGCCGGAACCGTCCTGCTTGATGGTCGGGAAATTCATCCAAATCATCCGGGCGATGCACAGGCGCTTGGCATTTCGACGGTTTATCAGGAAGTGAACCTGGTGCCGACCCTGTCGGTTGCCGAAAACCTGATGCTGGAACGCCAGACGTTGAAATTTGGGTTTATTTCGTGGAAGAAAACCGAAAGCGACGCCAAGGCAGCGCTTGAAACGCTGGGGCTTGATATTGATGTCAACCGGCCGCTGGGTTCCTATTCGGTGGCGATCCAGCAATTGATTGCGATTGCGCGTGCGGTGGCACTGGATGCAAGGGTTTTGATCCTTGATGAACCAACCGCAAGCCTTGATGCCGAGGAAATCCGTACCCTGTTTCGCATCATGGGCGAATTGCGCGCCAAGGGGCTTGGCATTGTATTTGTCACCCATTTCCTTGATCAGGTTTACGCGATCACGGACCGCATCACGGTCCTGCGCAACGGGCGGCTTGTCGGCACATTTGTCACCAGGGAACTGGCGCAGATTGACCTGATCAATCACATGCTGGGCCGGGAACTGGCCGAAGTCAGTTCGCATCGTCATCAGGATGAAAGCAGTTTCACCGGCAAGGGCCGCCAGATCCAGATCAAGAATCTGGGCAAGAAGCGCGTGCTTGAGCCCGTGACGCTTGACCTTTCCGGCGGCGAGATTGTTGGTCTTGCCGGGCTTCTGGGGTCGGGCAGAACGGAGCTTTCGGAGCTTGTTTTCGGGGCGAAAAAGGCCGATAGCGGCCTTGTGTTCCTTGACGGGGAGCCGGTGATGTTACGCTCCCCGCGCCATGCGATCCGGTCGGGTTTCGGGCTTTGCCCCGAGGACCGCAAACAGGATGGCATTGTTGCCGAACTGAGTGTGCGCGAAAACATCGTGTTGGCCCTTCAGGGGCGGCGGGGATGGCTGCGCCCGATTGCACGCGCCGAGCAGCAGAAAACCGCCGATGAGATGATCAAGGCACTGGGCATTGCGACACCGGACAGCGAAAAGCCTGTCGGGCAGCTGAGCGGGGGTAACCAGCAGAAGGTCATTCTGGCGCGCTGGCTGGTGTCCAAGCCGATTTTCCTTATTCTCGACGAGCCGACACGCGGCATTGATGTGGGCGCGCATGCCGATATCATCAAGCTGATCAAGGAGCTTTGTGACGAGGGGCTGGCCCTGCTGGTGGCGTCATCCGAGCTTGAGGAAATCGTTGCCTTTGCCGACCGGGTGGCGGTGATGCGCGACCGTGAAAAGGTTTCCGAACTTACGGGCGCCGAAATCACGCAGGACAGGATCATCGAGGCGATTGCGCGATGACCGGTTTGCAGGACAAAAAGAAATTACGGGAAAGCAGCACCATGTCTGCATCTTCTTTGCTGAGCCGGCAATGGTTTGGCCCGGTGGCGGCCCTTGTGCTGATCATTCTGGGTATCGGGATCATATCGCCGGACTTCTTTGATATTCGCATTGTTGACGGCCATCTTTACGGATCGCTTGTTGATGTCGTGCATCGCGGGGCGTCAACCGCGATTGTCGCGGTTGGCATGGCGATTGTGATCGGCACGCGGGGCATTGACCTTTCGGTCGGCTCGGTGATTGCGATTTCAGGGGCGACCATGGCGGTCCTGATCCGTGATACCGATCTGCATCCGGCGGTCATCATCTTTGCCGCCCTTGGCGCCGGGGTGCTTTGCGGGCTGTGGAACGGGATGCTGGTGGCCTATCTTGATATCCAGCCGATCATCGCGACCCTGATCCTGATGGTGGCCGGGCGCGGGATTGCGCAGATGATCACCGATGGGCAGATCGTGACCTTCCACGGGGCGTTTTTTGAAGGGATCGGCAGCGGCTATCTGCTGGGCATTCCGTGGCGGGTGATCATTGCTGCGGTGGTGATCGGCGGCCTTTACGGTGTGATGCGCAAAACCGCCCTTGGCCTGTTTGTTGAATCGGTTGGCGGCAATGCACGCGCCAGTCGGCTTGCGGGCATTGATGCGCGCGGGATCAAGCTTCTGGCCTATGCTATTTCAGGGCTTTGTGCGGCCTTTGCCGGGATCATCATTGCGGCCGATATCCGCGGGGCGGATGCCAACAATGCCGGTCTGTGGCTTGAACTTGATGCCATCCTGGCGGTGGTGATCGGGGGCGCGTCGCTGATGGGTGGGCGGTTCTTTATCGGCATGACGGTGATCGGGGTTCTGATCATTCAGTCGCTGACGACGGGCATTTTGCTGTCGGGTTTGCCGTCGCAATATACCCTGATCGTCAAGGCGGCGGTGGTGATGGTGGTCCTGCTGGTGCAGGCGCCGAAATCCCGCGAACTGGCGGGCAAGGCGTGGGAAAAGATCGGCAGCGGGAAGGTGCGGGGGAATTCCGATGAAAATTAATGAACGTTATTATCCTTTGCTTGCCACGCTGGCGGTGCTGGCGCTGCTTTATGGTTACGGGATTGCCGAACATCGTGCGTTTTCAGACACCTATGTTCTGGGTGCGCTTCTGACCGATAATGCGTTTCTGATCATTACGGCGGTCGGCATGACATTTGTCATCCTGTCGGGCGGGATTGATCTTTCGGTTGGCTCGATGATTGCGTTTGTCGGCGTCCTGATGGCCGAGCTTGTGACCGGGTTTGGTATGCATCCGCTGGTCGCGGTGGTGATTTCGATTGCGGTGGGGACGCTATTTGGCGCCTTCATGGGGGTGATTATCGCCAAGTTCGATATCCAGCCCTTTATCATAACCCTGGCGGGGATGTTTTTCCTGCGCGGGATGTGTTTTTTGATCAACCTTGATTCCGTGCCGATTGATCATCCGTTTGTGGCCGATTTCAGCGGTTTTAAAATCCCGCTGCCCGGTCGCGGCTGGATCAGTGCGGCGGCGTTGCTGATGCTGATGACGGTGATGGCCGGGGTGGTGATTGCGCATTACACGCGGTTTGGCCGCAATGTTTATGCCATTGGCGGGGACCGTCAATCGGCAGAATTGCTGGGCATTCCGGTGGATAGCACGATCATCCGGGTTTATACTTTGTCGGGCTTTTTCAGTGCCTTGGCCGGGGTTGTTTTCGCGTTTTATACCGCGTCGGCCTATCCGTTGGCAGCCGTCGGGGTGGAGCTTGATGCGATTGCGGCGGTGGTGATTGGCGGAACGCTTCTGACCGGGGGCATGGGCTTTGTGGTCGGCACGTTCTTTGGCGGGATCATCATGGGGGTGATCCAGACCCTGATCGCGTTTGACGGGTCGCTCAATAGCTGGTGGACCAAGATCATGATCGGGGCGCTTCTGTTTGGCTTTATCGTGCTGCAACGCCTGATTACA
>CAMPHD010000095.1 GCA_946885765.1 uncultured Thalassospira sp. | reverse complement strand
CTTTCTATGAGCGCATTGCCGGCGGACCGATTGAAAGCCCGATTGCGGCAATTCTGGAACAGGCGGCTGCCGCGCTGGCAGATGATGACCATGAAACAGCCCATGGCCTTTATGTTGGCGTGCTTGAACGTGAACCCCAAAACGAAACAGCGATTGGCGGCATGATCCGCTGCATGATTACCATGGGTGAAATTGAAGAAACCCGCCATTTTGTAGATAACATGGCCGAAGCAGACCGTCTGAAAGCGCCAATTGCGTCTGCGATCAGTGCGCTTGAGCTGGCGGAAACCGGTTACAGCAAGGAAGATTTGGAAGTCGCACGCGCAAAAGTCGCCGCCGACCCGAACGATCTGCAGGCGCAATTTGATTTGGGCATGGCCTGCTTTGCCACGAACAAGCGCGAAGAAGCCGTCAACGCCATGATTGCGATCATTCGCAAGGATCGCAGCTGGAACGACGATGCCGGTCGCACCCAACTGATCAAATTTTTCGAGGCTTGGGGCCCCATGGACCCGGCCAGCGTTGCGGGGCGCCGCGCACTCTCGACGGTTTTATTTTCATGAGCATATGCGGTCCTTTCGATCCCAGTTTTTCGGATCTTCCAGATACATTGCCGGTCTTTCCGCTAAGTGGCGCGCTTCTGCTGCCGCGTGGCCATCTGCCGCTCAATATCTTTGAGCCGCGCTATCTGAACATGATCACCGATGCCCTGGGGCAGGACCGCATGATCGGCATGGTTCAGCCACGCCCGGACGGGCGCAACACCTTTTACATGGATCCGGACAATCCACCGGTTTTCCAGACCGGCTGTGCTGGCCGCATCACGGCATTCAGTGAAACCGATGATGGTCGTTTCCTGATCACCCTGACGGGCGTCTGCCGGTTTAACATCGTCGAAGAACTTCCGATGCAGGGCGGCGGTTATCGCGCTGTTCGCGGTGACTTCAGCCCGTGGAAGGATGATTTGCTGTTGCCATCGCCGGATTTGCAAGCGATTGATCGCGGCCGTCTCCGACAGGCACTGGAAAGCTATTTTGCCCAGCACTCATTGCGATCCTGCTGGGATACACTTAGCGATACCGACGATGAAATGCTGGTGACCGCCATCGCAATGGGCTGCCGGCTCAGCCCGCTGGAAAAACAGGCTTTGCTCGAATGTGCAAGCCTGTATGATCGCGGTGATATGCTGACAACCTTGCTGGAAATGGCAGCCCACCCGCGGGCCCCCCAAACCGCCAGCAACTGAACGTAATTTTTGAAGGCCCAGAACAATGACCGCGACTCACAGCCCGGTAGACCCGAAACTGCTTGAAATCCTTGTTTGCCCGGTCACCAAGGAAACACTGGAATATAATCGCGAACAGAATGAACTGATCAGCGTCAAGGCGGGCCTTGCATACCCCATCCGCGACGGCATTCCGATCATGCTGCCCGATGAAGCCCGTGTCATCGAAGACTGATCGTGACGGTTTTCATGTCGGAAGACAGCTTTACCCCGCGCTTCAGCCCGGTTGAAATCAACTATCTGCGTGACGACCATATTCTGGAAGTCGTCTGGGATGATGGGCTGACATCAAGATTCAGCGCCGAACTGCTGCGGGTCGAAAGCCCGTCAGCCGAGGTGCAGGGGCATCATCCGTCCGAGAAGAAAATCATCCCCGGACGCCGCCATGTCGGTATCATTGATATCGTTCCGGTCGGGAACTATGCCGTGCGCATCACCTTTGATGACCTGCATGATAGCGGCCTGTATAGCTGGCAGTATCTGCGTGACCTGCATGCCAATCAGGATCAGCTTTGGGCGGATTACCTTCGCGCACTTGAAACACGCGGCCTGTCACGCGATCCTGTCCGCCGCTAAGGGATCAGGACGCGCTTCTCATACGGCCCCATTATCAAAAACGGCCCCGCCAAAGTGACAGGACCGTTTCCGGGATCAGAGAGCAAACCGGAAAGTTTGCTATCGGCAGTGATCAGAAGCGGTAACCGACACCGATACCGAAAATCCATGGATCAAGGTCCACATCAACCTTGGCTGGCGATGCCCCGCCAAGGTCGGCAGTTACCGTTGTGTTCAGGAAGAGTTTCTTGACATCAACGTTCAGAGACCACGGACCGGAAATTGCGTAGTCAAAACCAGCCTGGAACGCATAGCCAAAGCCATCGTCATATTTAACCGAGTTCGCAGCACCAGATTTCTCGTTATAGAACATGGTGTAGTTCAAACCTGCACCAACATACGGGCTGAAACGCTGATCCGAGAGGAAGTGGTATTGCACCGTCAAAGTTGGTGGAAGCAGATTAACCGAGCCGAGATCAACATCCGGGTTCTGCCATTTAACATCGTGCTTGGTGGTAGCCGCAATCAGCTCAAGAGCAATGTTATCGGTAATGAAATACGAGAAATCCACCTCGGGCACATAATCATTGCTGACCTTGCCTTCCCCGGTAGCGATGTCACCGGTCGAGGTATCTTCGTCCGGTACAACACCGATAACACGGCCGCGAATAAGAATATCACCCGCCTGTTTGGTTTTAAATGCTGCTTCCTGCGCCTGCGCACCGGTTGCTGCCATCATCATCGCGCCAACAACAGCACAACTGGCTACGGTGGCCATCAATTTCCGGGTAAGTGTCATGGTTATCCCCTGCATTCAAAAATACGTCCGGGGGACACTGCGCTTTCGCAAATGCGAAAAGCTTGACCCAAATCAACAGGGGATTACGAAAAACGACATGATTTTGAATGGTTTTTATCTGAGCCAGCAAACCACAATCAAAAGGCGATCTTGAGGTTTTCAAGATCGCCTTCGAGGTCCAATTTCATCGCTTTATGAGGAACTAAAGCGGCTTGCCCTGCATCAGACGTGGCAGAGTCCCGGCATAGCCCATGGCATGCGACATGAAGGTTTTCTTGAGCGGCGGGATTTTCTGCACAACGGCAAGACCGATGTCGCGTGCCCAACGGACCGGAGCGATATCGTTGGAAAACAAACGGTTTGTCAGATCGGTAACCGCAAGCATCACGGTATTGTCAAATCGTCGCCACTGTTCATATTCACCCAGCACATCGGCCCCGCCAATATCGCGACCCAAACGACGGGCTTCGACCAGAATCTCGGCAAGGGCCGCAACATCGCGTATCCCCATATTAAGCCCCTGCCCGGCAATCGGGTGCATGCCATGGGCCGCATCCCCGATCAGGGCGATGCGCGGGTCGGTGTAGCGATAGGCATGCTGCAAACCAAGCGGATAGCAGAACCGCGGACCGATGACTTCAAGATCACCAAGATAACCGTCAAACCGTCGATGCAATTCGTCGACAAAGGTTTCCTCGTCAAGATTGACCAAGTAATTGGCCAGATCGGTTGTTTCCGTCCAGACAATCGAACAACGATCATCGGTCATCGGCAGAATGGCGAACGGCCCGGCAGGCAGGAAGTGTTCCACCGCAAGACCATTGTGGGGCACCTTGTGCTTCACCGTACAGACAACAGCACTTTGCCTGTAGCTCCATTCGTAGGTCTTGATACCGGCCCATTTGCGCAGCATCGAGTTGCGCCCTTCGGCGCCGATGGCCAAGGAACCGCGAATGGACCGGCCATCCGCGAGCGTGATCGTCATGCCACCCTGATCGCGCGCAATCGTTTCAACCTGTGCAGGGGCGATCATTTCGACCAGATCGGTTTCGGTAATAGCCCGATAAAGCGCGCCACGGGTAATCAGGTTTTCGACGATATAGCCCAGCGGTTCATTTCCAACATCGTGATGGTCGTAATGCAGGAAAAGCGGGCTTGTCCCATCGGCAATCCGGATATCAAGGATCGGCTCTGCCTCGTTAGCCATATATTTCCAGGCCCCGATGACGTCAAGAACTGACCGGGAAGCTGCGGCAATCGCACAGGTGCGTCCGTCATAATTGGCGCTCAGGATGGTTTTGGGATCGGCATAATCAATCACGACCGAACGAAGCCCGCCATGCGCCAATGCCAGCCCCATGGCTGCCCCGTTAAGCCCGCCCCCAAGAATAACAACGTCTGTCTGGATCGTTTCCTGAGCACACATCTCGCCGCACCTTTGCTTTCTGTTCCGGACGAGCCCGCAAGGCTGCCCGGTGAATTCATACTTTGACAGGCTTTACACAAGAACCCGCCAAAAGATGCATCTGGTTTAACCCGCCGCCATCGCAACCACAAGCCGGAGCGGCAATTTGATCATCTGGCAACAGGCCATCGAAGGAACGGAACCCGCAACTTTTTACGCGGCCATGGCCAAACCGATACCAGTCGGGAAACCACATCGCCTTGACGTAAAACAAGTTTCTCAGAGCGCGAAGGTTGATTAAAATTTATGCACAAATTTTAAACAGCGCCAAAATCTATGCACATTTTGTGCTCTCACGGTAGCCTGACGATGAACAGAAACTTGCCTCTTTATCGGTAAAAACCAATCAATATCAATGCATTAAAAGATGATTTTCGAATCTGGCACGATTCTTGGTTTGAAGGTTGCGACTGCGAAATCGTGATTACCACGTCGGTACTCAACGGATATGCCGGGAGGTCGCAATATTATGAAACTCGTTACTGCTGTCATTAAGCCATTCAAGCTCGATGAAGTTCGTGAAGCGCTTAGCGCGCTTGGCGTTCAGGGCCTGACGGTGACTGAAGTCAAAGGTTTTGGCCGCCAGAAAGGCCAGACCGAAATTTATCGTGGCGCTGAATATATGGTCAGCTTCCTGCCCAAAGTGAAGCTGGAAGTCGCGATCACGGATAATCTGGTTGATCAGGTTGTCGAAGCCATTACCAAAACTGCTCAGACCGGGAAAATCGGGGACGGCAAGATTTTCGTTCTTGATGTGAGCCAGGCGGTACGTATCCGCACGGGCGAAACCGGCGACGACGCCCTGTAAGTCCAGAGACAAGGGGAGACATTATGAACATTCCGATGAAGAAAACCGGCCTTGCCGCACTTGTCGGCGCTGCTGCGCTGGCGCTTACATCACCGGCCTTTGCTCAGGACGCGGGCGTTTCGGCCGAGACCCAATACATCCTCAACACCTTCAGCTTCCTGTTTAGCGGTGCGCTGGTGATGTGGATGGCCGCAGGCTTTGCCATGCTGGAATCCGGCCTGGTACGTACCAAAAACGTATCGACCATTCTTTTCAAAAACATCAGCCTCTTCGCCGTTGCAGGTATCATGTATTACCTGATCGGCTACAATCTTATGTATATGGATGTTACCGGCTGGATCGGTTCGCTCAGCCTGTGGAGCGCTGATGATGCCGCTGCACTTGGTGGCGATTTCTCCGGCGGGTATTCGGCAACTTCCGACTGGTTCTTCCAGATGGTGTTCGTTGCAACCGCAGCTTCGATCGTTTCCGGTACCGTTGCCGAGCGTATCAAACTGTGGCCGTTCATGATTTTCGTCGTCGTGCTGACCGGTGTCCTGTATCCGATTAGCGGCTCCTGGACGTGGGGCGGCGGCTGGCTGTCTGAAATGGGCTTCTCCGATTTCGCCGGCTCGACCATCGTTCACTCGGTTGGCGGCTGGGCTGCCCTGACCGGGGCGATCATCCTTGGCGCACGTAAAGGCAAATACGGTGCGGACGGTTCGGTTCATCCGATGCCCGGCTCGAACCTGCCGCTTGCGACGCTTGGTACCTTCGTTCTGTGGCTCGGCTGGTTCGGCTTCAACGGTGGTTCCCAGCTTGCTATGGGCTCCGGTGCCGACGTTATCGCCATTGCCAACATCTATGGCAACACCTCGATGGCTGCTGCTGGTGGTGTTGTTGCCGCAGCAATCCTGACCCAGATCCTTTACAAAAAGGTCGACCTTACCATGGCACTTAACGGTGCATTGGCTGGTCTGGTCTCGATCACTGCCGGTCCGGACACCCCGACCATCGGTTCCGCCATCATCATCGGCGCCATCGGCGGCATTCTGGTTGTCATCGCAGTTCCGCTGCTCGACAAACTGAAAATCGACGATGTCGTTGGTGCGGTTTCGGTTCACCTTGTTTGCGGCATCTGGGGCACGCTTGCTGTTCCGTTTACCAATGACGGTGCATCGTTCGGTGTTCAGCTGACCGGTATCGTTGCGATGGGTGCCTTCACCATCATCGCATCGTCGATCGTGTGGCTGATCCTGAAATTCACGGTTGGCATTCGCCTTAGCGAAGAAGACGAAGCACTGGGCAGCGATGCTGTCGAGCTTGGCCTCGAAGCCTATCCGGAATTCGGTAAAGGTTCGCAGCGCTTCTAAGCGATCAGATTTCCTGACGGGTGCCATGCCTGCATGGCACCCTGCCTGTCAGACCGACTGACCCGCCTTGGGATATCCCAGTGGCGGGTCTTTTGTATTCTGCCCATGCTGCCTTTTTAGGCACGAT
Source organism: uncultured Thalassospira sp. (assembly GCA_946885765.1). The sequence goes on along the minus strand of CAMPHD010000095.1, from coordinate 3,309 downwards.
TATGATCACAAGACATGCAAACGGTCCGATCCGACTGTTACCCCGCCCAACATGAGCGTGATCGATTTTCCCCCGGCAAAGACCCGTTTTCCATTGTCCCGATCAATCAGTTTGCCCTGTTGGCACAGAAATTGATGTTGGGGCCCCTGAACAAGAATCCGGCTGCGCCCCGCAGACCGGACCGTGAGGAAACGCATTTAACAAATGGGGGTTGCCCGATGGAGGCATTCCAGACCGCCTCGGACGTATTTTTCGTCCTGATGGGCGCTATTATGGTGCTCGCCATGCATGCCGGTTTCGCCTTTCTTGAAGTCGGAACCGTACGCAAGAAAAACCAGGTGAACGCACTGGTTAAAATCATCGTCGATTTTGCCGTTTCCACCATTGCCTATTTTTTCATCGGCTATGGCGTTGCCTATGGTGTTGATTTCTTCAGCAATGCCGCCGTTCTTAGCGGATCTGCGATGGTTGATGGACAGCATCCTTTTGCGTCCAGCGGCTATGATCTGGTCAAGTTCTTCTTCCTGCTGACCTTTGCGGCTGCAATCCCCGCGATCATTTCCGGCGGCATTGCCGAACGGGCGCGGTTTTATCCGCAGCTGATTGCCACCGCCATTCTGGTTGGCATCTTTTATCCGCTGTTTGAAGGACTGGTCTGGAACAATAATTTCGGCTTTCAGGATATGATCACGCAATTCTTTGGCGCACCTTTCCACGATTTTGCAGGCTCCATTGTTGTCCATGCGGTTGGTGGCTGGATCGCCCTTGGTGCCGTTGTATCGCTTGGAGTCCGGCGCGGGCGTTACACCAAAACCGGTGGGCTGGTTGGTATTCCGCCATCCAACATCCCGTTTCTGGCACTCGGATCATGGGTACTTTGCGTTGGCTGGTTTGGCTTCAACGTCATGTCAGCCCAATCGGTTAGTGGCATCACCGGGCTGGTCGCAATCAATTCGTTGATGGCAATGGTTGGCGGCATCCTGACGGCACTGGTTGCCGGACGTAACGATCCCGGTTTCGTTCACAACGGTGCGCTTGCCGGACTGGTTGCCGTTTGCGCCGGGTCGGATGTCATGCATCCGATCGGTGCATTGGTGACTGGCGGTATTGCGGGCGTTCTGTTCGTCTGGGGCTTTAATCAGTGTCAGGCAAAATGGAAGATCGACGACGTGCTGGGTGTCTGGCCGTTACATGGCATGTGCGGCCTGATGGGGGGGATCGCATGTGGCATTTTCGGGCTAGAAGCCCTTGGTGGCATGGGCGGCGTTTCATTTGGTGCCCAGCTTGCCGGGTCCCTGATCGGAGCAAGCTTTGCCGCAATCGCAGGATTTGTGGTTTACGGCACCATCAAACGCACCATCGGCCTTCGACTGTCTGAAGAAGACGAGTTCGATGGGGCAGATATATCAATCCATAAAATCGGCGCTTATCCCGAAGACGATCTGCGCGCAAGCTGATCTGCCAATTCTTTGCCCGAATTTCCTGTCAAAAGCCCGGAAAGCGCATCTTTCCGGGCTTTTTCGTTATTCGGACCCTTGCCCTTAAATCTTTCTTTGTATTTTTGGCATAGGGGTAAAGTCAGGGGAGATTGCCCACATTTTACGGACACCCGCATTTGACGCCTGTCGATATGTGACGGATCCATTCATGACCGGAATACCGAACGCGATGTTTAACCAGCGCCTTGATCAGTTGCCCGCCTATCCATTCCCACGGCTTGCCGCCCTGCTGGAGGGGATTGAACCCGGCAAGACACCATTGGTGATGTCGATTGGCGAGCCGCAGCACGAACCGCCCGCGATGATCACCGAGGCAATGGTGAAAGACGCCAGCCTTTGGCATAAATATCCGCCTGGCAACGGCACCCCTGAATTGCGAAGCGCGATCAAGGGATGGCTTGATCGCCGTTATAATCTGCCTGAGGGCATGATTGATCGGGACGCTCACATCCTGCCGGTCGCGGGAACACGCGAAGCCCTTTATCTGATCGCGACCTGCGTCATTACACAGGATCAACCCGGTCCGAAGCCCAAGGTTCTTTTGCCCAACCCGTTCTATCAGGTCTATTGCGGTGCCGCGGTTCTTAATGACGCGGAAATGGTGCCGCTGGCAGCGAGCCCTGAAACGGATTTCTTGCCTGATCTTGATCAGATCGATATCGAAACACTCAAGGCCTGCAGCCTGTTTTTCCTGTGTTCACCCGCTAATCCGCAAGGGGCTGTTGCATCACGGGACTATCTTGAACGTATCATCGCCATGGCACAGGAACATGATTTTGTTCTGGCGATGGATGAATGCTACGCCGATATCTATGATCGCGAAGCCCCGGTTGGCGCACTTGAAATCTGTGCGGCACAGGGTGGCAGGATGGATAATGTGGTTGTTTTCCACAGCCTGTCGAAACGGTCCAGCGCGCCGGGACTTCGGTCCGGTTTTGTCGCGGGCGATCCCGTGATTATCAAACGCTTCAATGCGTTGCGCAGTTATTGCTCGGCCACAGTTCCGATGCCGATCATGGCCGCATCGGCCGAACTATGGGCCGATGACGCACATGCATCGCAAAACCGCGACCTTTACCGCGCCAAGATTGATGTGGCGCAGGAAATTTTTGGCAACCGGTTTGGCTTCTATCGCCCGCCGGGGGGCTTTTTCCTGTGGCTTGACGTTGGCGATGGCGAAACTGCAACCCGCAAGATATGGGCAGAGGCAGGCGTGAAAGTCATTCCGGGCAGCTACCTTTCGATCACGGACGCAGATGGCAACAACCCCGGAAAACGATTTATCCGCATTGCACTTGTTCATGACCTTGAAACCACCGGCGAAGGGCTTCGACGTATTGCCGACGCCCTGAGCTGAACCACGATTCCCCGACCAATAGCGACGAAACGACAACGGATACCCCGATGAGCAGTCAGTCCAACCTTCTCGCACGCAGCACCGCCTTCATGCCGGGCAGTCTTGTCAATCTGCTGAAACGAAGCGGGTTGCAAATCTGCGGGCTTGTCCTGGTTGGTGCGGCAGTTGCCGTTTTCATGATGCTGATCGGCTTCCATCCCGGTGACCCATCCTTCAACCATGCGGCTGATCGCGATGTGATCTTCAACCCGCTTGGCACGTTCGGCGCCTATACGGCGGATCTGCTGTTACGCACACTCGGTCTGGCATCCGCCCTGCTAACGGTTTTGCTCCTTGGCTGGGGCCTTCGGTTGATTGCGGTTCGCCCGTTTAACTGGATGTGGGCACGGTTTCTGGTTTTGCCGCTCGCCCTGCTGCTCGTCGCGACGGCGGCTGCGGCCATTCGCCCCGGCA
>CAMPHD010000094.1 GCA_946885765.1 uncultured Thalassospira sp. | reverse complement strand
GCCTGCGCATCCTGCAACTGACAGAACAGGTCGCCGCCGCCAACCTGATCGCCGTCAAACAGGCAATCACGCTGCGCCTTAAAAATGGTGATCTCAAATCCGATCAGCTTGGCAGCGACATCACCGCCTTCCTTGACGCCCTTGGCAACGACATCCCGTTCATCGCCGAAGACCAACCGCTTGAAGCAACCCTTCGCCTTCTGATTGATCGCATTCAATCACGCCACTGGGCGCTTTATGGCGGGGGTCTGGCATCATGATCAGTGCATCGGTGACCGAAACGGTTCAGTTCTATCATCTTGATCCGATGAATGTCGTCTGGCACGGCAATTACGTGCAGTTCTTTGAAAATGCCCGCTGCGCCTTGCTCGACAAGGTCGACTACAACTATCCGCAAATGGATGCGTCGGGCTATGTCTGGCCGGTGGTGGATATGCGGGTCAAATATGTCCGCCCCTGCACATTCGGGCAGAACATCACGATCACCGCGACGCTCCGCGAATATGAAAACCGGCTTAAAATCGACTATCTCGTAAGCGATAGCAAAACCGGTAAAAAACTGACCAAGGGCTTCACCATTCAGGTCGCGGTCGAAAAATCCAGTGGCGAAATGCTTTACCGCAGCCCTGATTTCTTCATCGAAAAGATGGAGGCCCTTGTTTGATCCCGATCCGCCGCCTGATCGCATCCGTCGCCCTGCTGACTGCCAGCATGACCGGCACCGCATGGGCGGATGATATTCCGGCCCCGGCCACCATCAATCAGGATCAATATCTCGGCGGCTCCTTCACCATGGACCGCCACCTTGACGGCTTTGACAAACCGCTCACCTCGAACGGCGATTTCGTCCTTTCCCCGACAAAGGGGCTGGTCTGGCGCACGTTGCAACCGTTTCCCGGCACCACGATCCTTGATGATCACGGCATCACCCGCATCGATGATCAGGGCAACCGCGACGAACTGGCACGCGGCGATCAGTTCCGCCAGTTTGTCGAACTGATTTCTGCCGTCCTTGCCGGAAACTGGCAACCGCTGGAACTGCGCTTTGAAATTGCCAAAGACACAACCGAACAAGGCGCATGGCAGGTCATCCTGACACCAAAGAACGGCAGCACCATCCAGAACCAGATCAGTAAAATCACCGCCACCGGTACTGATTTTGTCGAAAATGTCCGACTGGAAAAGCCGACCGGCGATCATGATGCCATCACCCTTTCCGATCAGTCATTGCAAGGCCTGCCCCTGCCGCCCGAATTTGCCGATCTTCTGACCGGCACGGGTCAGTAATGGCGTTGCGCGCAACCCTCTGGGCCCTGTGCCTGATCGTGATGGCGGTTTTCACCGGGTGGCAATTGCGCGGCGGCCATACCGGGATCGATGCCGATATCCTGTCCCTGATCGGGCAGGAAAACGCCATGCCGGACGCCCCGCAAAGCGACATCGCCACCGTCCGTCATCTGCTGGCAAATGATGGTCAGCAGGCGATCTTCATGCTCTCGCACGCCAATCGCGACACGCTTGAAACAGCCGCCACTGATTTCGCGGGCCGGATCGCGGCCCTTGATGGCACGCAGGCCATCACCCTTCCCGGTCACAACAATGATCGCTTCGCCGATCTGATGGCGCTTTATGGCCCGCATGCCAACAGCCTGCTGTCACCCTCTGATCGCGAGAAACTGGCAGATGGCGATGCCGAAACCCTTTATCGCCGCGCCATTCAGAACCTCTATTCCCCGGCAACAACGCTCAGCAGCCAGTCGCTGAAACAGGACCCGTTCGCCCTTCTACCCGCCTTCCTGTCCGACCTTGGCACCAAGCTTGGCACCGGTAACGATATCATCACCCGCGACGGGCAATTTTACCTGCCGGTCATGGCAAGCCTCTCGCCCGATCTGCGTAGCTCCGGCAACGATCAACGTTGGGTCACCGGGGCCAACGCCGCCCTGCAATCCATCACCGATGCCACCCCCGGCCTGAGTACTGCCAAAACCGGCCAGATATTCTTTGCCGTGGCGGAGGCCACCCGCGCGCAATCCGATGTGCAACGCATCGCGATCATCGCGACCATCGGCATCCTTGTGATGATCGGGCTGGTGTTCTACTCCGCCCTCCCGCTTCTGGGTGCTCTTCTGGTCGTCGGCAGCGGCCTTTTGGCGGGCCTTGCCGCCGTGGTCGCGATCTTTCCGACGATCCATGCGATTGCGCTGGTATTTGGCGCGACCATGATCGGCATTTCGGTCGATTATGCCCTGCATTACCTTGTGCTGCGCTCTGCCGCCGGATCACCAGTTGATCGGCTGCGTAAAATCAGACCGGGGCTAAGCCTTGGCCTTCTGACATCCGTGATCGGCTTTGGCGCACTATCGTTAAGCCCCACGCAATTGCTGTCCCAGATCGCGGTTTATTCGGTTGCCGGTCTGGTGGCCGCCTATTGTTCGGTGCTGTTCCTGCTGCCCCTGATCCCGGCCCGCGATGTCCGGGCGTCCTCGCCAATCCGCAAACTCCATGACGGGTTGCAAGTAGCCCTTGGCAATACATTTGCCCCGATCCGCGTTCGCCTGATCGCAAGTGCCGCGATCATCATTACCCTTGCCATCGCGGCCTTCCTGATCCCCGGCAATAACGATATCCGCCAGTTCGGCCACGGCAATGATGCCCTGATATCGGACGCCGGTAAAATCGCCGATATCCTTGGCCTTGGCGGCAGCCCCGTCTTCATCCGCATTGACGGCACCGATCCCCAAACCCGCCTTGAAACCGGCGAAGCGGTACGGAATGCCCTGACACCGCTGATCATGGATAACCGGCTTGGCGGCATGATCGGCCTTTCTGATCTGATCCCCTCAATCACCCGGCAAACCGAAAACCGCGATCTGGTCACAACCGGTCTTTATGATCGCTTTGGCACAGCCCTGTCCGATCAGTTGCCGGTCACTATCACCGCACCGGACATGGATGCCGATTATCTTGTCCCCGATGACAACGCGGCAAGGACATTACCCGAAATCACCCGCCTGCATTCCGGCGGTTCGGACATCATCCGGCTTCGCAACGCCACCGATATTGATGCCATTCGCTCCGCCCTTGGCGATATGCAAAACGTCACCCTGATCAACCCGCCCACCGCGATCAGTGATCAGTTTGCCGCCTATCGCCTGTGGGCATGGATTGCATTGGGCGGTGCGCTTTGTGTTGCCGCCATCCTTGCGGTTATGCGATACGGGCTTCAAACCGGCATCTGCGTTTTTGCCGCCCCCGCCGGGGCGATCCTGTTTGCGGTGCTGGGCGGTTATGCCTTTGGCATCGCCCAAAGCTTCTTTACCACCATGGCGCTGTTTCTGGTCTTTGCCATCGGGGCTGATTACGTGCTGTTTCTGGCCGAAACCCGCAACGGAACCCATGATGACGACACCCGCCTTGCGGTGTTGCTGTCGCTGATCAGCAGCGTCTTGGCCTTTGGCCTGCTTGCCACGTCATCGGTGCCGCTGGTGCGTGATATCGGATCGGTGATTGCAATCGGCCTGATCGGGGCGTGGTTCATGGCCTTCTGGATGACCGCACCAACGAATAATAACGCGCAAACCCAAAACAAACGGGGACAGGAACAATGAGACCCGATTGCGATATCGCCATCATCGGTGCCGGGCCTGCCGGATCGGTCATTGCCAAATTCCTTCATGATGCCGGCATGGCTGTTACCGTACTCGAAGCCGAAACATTCCCGCGCTTCGTAATCGGCGAAAGCCTGCTGCCCAACTGCATGAATGTGCTGGAACGCGCCGGTCTTCTGGATGCCGTCACCGATGCCGGGTTCCAGTTCAAAAACGGTGCCGTTTTCGAATGCGGCCCCCAATATATGTCGATTGATTTCCGCCAGAATTTCGAACCATCCGATTGCTGGGGCACCACGTTTCAGGTCAAGCGCGCCCAGTTTGACCAGATTCTGGCAACAGAAACCGCGCGCGCCGGGGTCGATATCCGCTTTGGCCACCGCGTCACATCCGCAACGCTTTCCGATGGTGATTGCCGCCTTGGCTTCACCGATGAAAACGGTAATCCCGGTGAACTCCGCGCCGGGTTCGTGGTCGATGCCAGCGGCTATGGTCGCGTTCTTCCCCGGATGCTCGGCCTTGCCCGTCCTGGCAAGTCAATAGAACGCCGCGCATTATTCACCCATATGCGCGATCACATCACCGATCCCGGCTATGACCGCGAAAAAATCCTGATCACGGTGCATCCGACCCGGCATGAAATCTGGTACTGGCTGATCCCGTTTTCCGATGGCACCGCGTCCGTCGGTGCGATCTATCCCGATAATGACCCGGCCTTTGCCGGCATGTCTGATCAGGACATTTTCAATCAGCTGATCAATGATACAGGGCTCGGAAGCCTTCTTGCCAATGCCGAACCAATCCGCGACCTTAATTCCATCGCCGGATATAGCGCGCAATCGGAAAAACTTTTTGGCGATGGCTATGTGCTGCTTGGCAATTCGGCGGGCTTCCTTGATCCGGTCTTTTCATCGGGTGTGACCATCGCCATGCATTCCGCCGAACTGGCCGCCAAGGCCTTGATCGCACGTCATAATGGCAAGGCTGTCGACTGGAACATGGATTTCGCCGACCCACTGTCAAAGGGGGTCGATACGTTCCGGGCTTATGTCGATGCATGGTATGATGGGCGGTTGCAGACCATCATTTTCAATCAGCCCGATGACGATTCACAACTGAAACGTATGGTCGTTTCGATCCTTGCAGGTTATGCATGGAATATGGAAAACCCGCTGGTCGCCAAAACCGAACGCTATCTTGAGATGTTGCACGATCTATGCGCTCCGTCGTCGTAAAAACCCTTGTCGCTGGTATCCTTGCCACGGGCCTTGCCGCCTGTGAGACAATGAACATGCCCGATCTGACAATGCCCGACTTTTCCATGCCGGACGTCTTCACATCAACACCGGCGCAAACCGTGATGCTTGACGAGGGTTACGAATTTACCCTACCCGAACAGCCATGGGCCGGTGATGACGCCATCGACGTCACCCAGCAGGTCACGGCAAGCTGGAAAAACACCAGCAGCAACGAAACCGAAACCGGCACCTTTCAGGCCCGCCTGTCCCTTGAACGCGATCACGTCCGCATCGTCATGATCGATGATCTGGGCCGTCGCGCGATTGATATCGACTGGACGACCGCTGCCCTGTCGGTCCAGACCGCCGACTGGCTGCCCAAAACGCTTGATGCCCGTCGCATGCTTGCCGATATCGTCATGGTCTATTGGCCGCTTGATGTCGTGCGCGATGCCCTGCCCGGCACAATCTCGATCCGTGAAACCATGGGCGAACGGGTTCTGCGCATCAACAGCAACGGTCGTTTCTATGCCCGGATAGAACGCCCGATCCGCGATGTCTGGCAGGGTGTTGCAAACCTGCGCAATGAACGGTTTGGCTATGCCATCACGATCCGTTCACAACGGACCGGATCGTCATCATGACGCCGGGTTCGCTCTATCTTTCCGCCCTTGGTATCATATCGGCCCTTGGCAGCGGGATCGATGAAAGCAGCACGACCCTGTTTGGGGATCGTCCGGCGGACATGATCGCGCGTGATGGCTTCCTGCCCGACCGTGCGACGATCCTTGGCACCGTCACGCATGATCCCGAACCACTGCCCGATCACCTTGCCCGCCACGACACCCGCAACAACCGCCTGCTTTGGGCCGCAACCCAACAGATCGAAACCGACATCACCGATCTGATCGCCGATATCGGCCGCGACCGCATCGGTGTCATCATGGGCACCAGCACATCGGGCATCGAAGAAGGCACAAGCGATTACGAAGCCGCCCTTGATGGCGGGGCCTTCCCCGAAACCTTCGTCTATAGCCATCAGGAAATCGGATCGCCTGCCGATTTCCTGCGCGATGCCTTTGATCTTGGCGGTCCGTCTTACGCGATTTCAACCGCCTGCTCGTCCAGTGCCAAGGCCTTCGCCGCCGGGGCGCGCCTGATCAATACCGGGCTGTGCGATGCGGTTCTGGTTGGCGGCGTCGATAGCCTATGCCGTCTAACCGTGCGCGGCTTTGATGCCCTCCAATCGGTATCAAATGGCATTTGTAATCCCATGAGCATCAATCGCGACGGCATCAATATCGGCGAAGGGGCTGCGATTTTCATCCTGCGCCGCAATGCAAATCCTAACGCGGGTGCCATCGAACTCCTCGGTGTCGGTGAAAGCTCCGACGCCCACCACCCCAATGCCCCGCATCCCGATGGCCGGGGGGCCGCCATGGCAATGCAAAACGCGCTTTCCAATGCCAAACTCAAACCATCCGACATCGCCTATATCAATCTGCACGGCACCGCGACCCCGCTGAATGACGGGATGGAGGCACGTGCGGTCTGTGATGTTCTGGGCGCCAACGTCCCGGCAAGCTCCACCAAGCCCATGACCGGCCATACGCTGGGTGCTGCGGGTGCCATCGAAGCCGCCATGCTCTGGCTATCCCTTTGCGATGCCGCCAATGGCGCACCCCTGCCACGCCATATCTGGGACGGTGCATCTGATCCCGAAATTCCCGACATCAATCTGGTGACCGAACCGGGCACCAGATTGCCCCCTTCGGATCGGCTGGCGATGATGAGCAACTCGTTTGCCTTTGGCGGCAGCAACGTCTCGGTCATTCTGGGCCGGGGCTGGAACCGGGGGGACCGCGCATGAATGCGTCTGTAAAATCCACCTTCCCGCCAGCCTTCCCACCCGTCGAAACACTGGTGCCGCACGCGGCCCCCATGCTTCTGATCGACCGCGTTCTTGCCGCCGATGCCGAAAGCCTGACCGCCGAAGTCCGCATCACCAAAAACAGCCTGTTTTTCACCCCCACGCACGGCGTCCCCGCCTATGTCGGGATTGAATATATCGCCCAGTCAGTCGCCGCCTATAGCGGCTGGCGCGCCCAGTCTGCCGCCCCCGGCACTGCACCCAAAATCGGTTATCTGCTTGGCACGCGCAAAATGACCATGGCATGCGATGGCTTTGCCGATGGCGATGAGCTTGTCATCCATGTGCAGAACATTTTCGAAGACGGCGAAATGGGTGTGTTTGATGGCGAAGTCCGCAAAGGTGACGAAACCCTTGTGACTGCCCGCATCAATGTCTATCAGCCCCATGACGCCCCATCCGTATCGGCATCCGAAACCCCAACCAGCAACCAAGAAACGACAAAGCCATGACAGAAACCATTCTGGTAACAGGTGCAAGCAAGGGGATCGGTGCCGCCACCGCGCGCCGTCTTGCAAGGGACGGTTTTGATATCGTCGTCCATTATCATTCCGATCTGGCCGGTGCCGAAACGGTCCGCGATGACATCATTGCCCTTGGCCGCACTGCCCGCTTGATCCAGTTCGATATCGCCGACCGCGATGGGACACGCGCGGCACTTGAGTCCGACATTGCCGATCATGGCGCGCCTTACGGCGTGATCCTCAATGCCGGGCTGACCCGCGATGGACCTTTTCCAGCACTCGAAGACGACGATTGGGACCGGGTTCTGCACACCAATCTCGATGGCTTTTATAATGTGATCAAACCGCTGATCATGCCGATCATTCAACGGCGCAAGGGCGGACGGATCGTGGCGCTCACCTCCATCGCCGGGATTGCTGGCAATCGCGGGCAGGTCAATTATGCCGCCTCAAAGGCCGGGATCATCGGCGCGGTCAAATCGCTTGCCCTTGAACTCGCCAAACGCAAGATCACCGTCAATGCCGTCGCGCCCGGCGTGATCGAAACCCAGATGACCGGCGAGTTGCCGGAGGACGAGGTCAAGGCCATGATCCCGATGCGCCGTTACGGCACAACCGATGAAGTCGCTGGCACCATCGCGTTTCTGTGCAGCCCGGATGCGTCCTACATCACGCGTCAGGTCATCAGTGTGAATGGGGGCATGTTATGAGCAACACATCCTCCACCCGCCGCGTGGTCATCACCGGCATGGCGGGCATCACGGCGCTCGGCGATAACTGGGAAACCATTTCATCGCGCATGGCTGCGGGTGAAACCGGCATCCGGCGCATGGATGACTGGGACGGCAAATATGATCTGCGCACCCGGCTTGCTGCCCCCGTGCAGGATTTCACGCTCAAGGGAAAATTCAGCCGCAAGCAGCTCCGCAGCATGGGCCGTGTCGCCCAGATGTCGGTCGATGCCACCGACAAGGCACTGGAAATGGCGGGCCTTCGTGACGATACCACCATCCTTCAGGGCGGGCGTCTTGGCATTGCCTATGGATCATCCTTTGGCAGCACCCCGCCCGTTCTCGGCTTTACCCGCCTGATGGAACATGGCGACAGCAACGCCATCACCGCCACCAGCTACATCCAGATGATGAGCCACACGGCAGCCGTCAATATCGGCGTGCTCTATGGCATTTCCGGGCGCATCATCCCGACCTCGACCGCCTGCACATCGGGCAGCATGGGGATCGGTTACGCCTACGAGGCAATCAAATTTGGTATGCAGGATCTGATGATCGCCGGCGGGGCCGAGGAACTCTGCCCCACCATGGTCGCCGTGTTCGATACCCTGTTTGCCACCAGCACCGCCAACGACGCCCCCGAACTGTCCCCGCGCCCTTATGACGCCCGGCGCGATGGTCTGGTGATCGGCGAAGGGGCCGGAACGCTTATTCTGGAAGAATACGAACACGCCAAGGCCCGCGGGGCGACCATCTATGGCGAAATCGTCGGCTTTGCCAGCAATTCCGACGGCGCACACATCACGCAGCCCGCGGCGGACAAAATGGAAATCGCCCTTCGTAAATCGCTTGAAAGTGCCGGGCTGTCGCCATCCGATATCGATATCGTCAATGGCCACGGCACCGCGACGGATCACGGCGACCTTGCCGAAAGCAAGGCGACCCGTGCGGTATTTGATCGCGCCATTCCGATGCACACCCTAAAGGGTCATTTCGGCCACAGCCTTGGCGCATGTGGTGCCATCGAGGCATGGTTGGGCCTTGAAATGATGCGCGAAGGCAAATTTGTCGCCACCGCCAATCTTGAACAGGTCGACCCGGAATGCGCCGAACTTGATTACATCTTTGGCGACGCCAGAAGCCTTTCGGCGGAACATATGATGAGCAACAATTTCGCCTTTGGCGGCATCAACACATCCCTGATCTTCCGGCAAATCTAGATGCAGAACCCGCGCGCCGATCAGCTTTTAAGCGGCGCGCGACTCATCTCGTTAAGGTCGCTGGTCGCCTTGTGCAACAGCCGCATGAATTCGCGCGCTTCTGGTTCATCAAGACCACGCAGCATGGTTTTCTGCGCCTTTTCAACCGCTGGCTGAACCTTCGCAAGAATATCCTGCCCCGTCATGCTCAGGCTTAAAACCCGTGCGCGCCGGTCCTTCGGACTGATGATGCGTTCGACATATCCCTTTTGCACCAACCGGTCGACAACCCCGGTGATCGTGGCCCGGTCATAGGCAATCGCCCCCGCCAGCGTCGCCTGATCCATCCCCGCCGTTTCATTGATTTTTGACAGTGCCGCATATTGCACAGGCGTCAGGTCGATGCCAGTTTCGGCCACTTCCCCATGAAAAACCGCCACTGCAATCTGTTGAAAACGCCGAATAAGATGGCCTGGCATAAGATCAAGTTCCGTCACCGATACCTCCCGTATCCTGCCTGCCCGTTGACATCTTAAAAATAGTAAGCACACTTATCATT
>CAMPHD010000093.1 GCA_946885765.1 uncultured Thalassospira sp. | reverse complement strand
TTGAATGGTGCGCCTGATCCCCGATCTGGGTGATCGAATGCGATAAATGATCGGCGGCGTCAGCCACTGTGCGGACATTAACAGTCGCTTCTTCGGATGCGGCGGCAACTGTGGTGGCACTTTTGCTTGCCAGATCGGCGGCCCCTACAAGTGTGCGGGCTGTGCTTTGCATGCGATCTGCCGAAGTCGAAACCGAACCGACAATATTGGCAATAACGCTTTCGAAACTGGCGATATGCTTTTCCAGCGTCTGCATGCGTTCTTCGCGTTTGCGCGATGCGGCTTCCTGTTCGGCTTCCATGCGTTTTTTGGCAATCGCATTGGTACGGAAGACATCAACCGACTGCGCCATCCGACCGATTTCGTCATTGCGGTCAAGGTCATGGATGGTCAGGTCGGTTTTGCCCTCGGCAAGTTCGGTCATGACCGTCCCCAGCTTGCCAAGCGGTTCTGTGACGATTTTTGACAGCAGCAACCGCATGCCAATGATGGTGGCAAGTGCAATGGCGATGCCGCCAATCACAATGCCGATCAGGATCTGATTGGTTTTTGCCTGTTCGGGGGCGACCGAGAGGCTTGATGACAGAACGGCAATCACGTCGCCTTTTTCGGCGTCCATCGCGCCATGGCAGCTAAAACAAACCTCGCGCTCGGCCCCTTTGGTCACGCCAAGAACAATCGGCATCGACAGGCGATAGGTGCCCGCATCGGTATAGCGACCGATGGTTTGACCGGTTTCGATGGCTTCCTGATCAATGGCATCGCGGGGCGTTTTAAGGTCCTTGTCGCCATATTCCTTCATATAGGCCATCGTTGTCGGGCCCCAGGCCGACCAAAGCTCGCCGGGGTAATCCAGATTACGGCTTTCAAACCAGTTGTTGAAAACGTCAATACCGATATCATCCGCGTCATCGGGGCGAGCGGCCATGACATTGACAATTAACGCATGAAGCGATGTCAGTTCGTTCTGACTAAGCTGATGAAGTTTGGCGTCCATTGCCTTTTCTTCGGCAAACATCATCATGGCAAGTGCGATGATTACGGTGGATGTCACACCAAAGGCCGACGCCCACATAAAACGTTTGCGAATGCCCATGGCATTGAAAGCCGATAACAACTTCATCACTGATCCCCGATTGGATAATGCAAATGCATACGGATGGACCATCAATGATCCATCGATGGTCCGTATCAAACTGTCCCGTAAGGAGCATCGGGCCATGAGCCTTTCGGGTCTTTGATTTGTCTCAAGTCGGTGGGCAAAAGGGGCGGGGCATTTGGATAGGTCTTGCTTCGCCGGTATAAGGGGCAGCAATGGGCCAAACCTTGTCATAAACGACATGGCAAGGCATAAGGCGGATGATCACCGTGCAGAACAGGAAAACATCATGAGCCTTTCATTTTCGGACGCGCAGAAAAAGCTCGAACAGATCACAGCCGAAATGCTGGAACTGATCCGCAAATACGGGCTGGATGCTGAAAGCCCGTTTGAGGTGATCCCGGTTGCACGCGCCAAAATCAACAATCAGCAGGACTATATCCGGTTCCTCGAACTATCCATCGAAGGCCGCATTTACGGCGAATATGCCGATGCCCTTAAAAAGAAACTCGACGAAGAAACCCGTCAGGCTGAAACCAACAGAAAAATGCACTGATCTGATAGGCATTTGCTAAATGGCGGATTTTTTCCGTCAGCCAGATTGTTGTTTTACAGAAACTTTTTTCGATTAAGGCGGGATGTCACAAAATATTCCCGATCTTGTCACCGTCCTGCCGTTGAGACGCGGCCTTTAGGGGATTATATCGCTGCTTGACGATGCGCTGGCAAAGCCGGGTGTCGTTATTCCGAAGGGGATTGTCATTCGGAAGATCACGAGCAACAGGATGGCTGACATGAACAAAAGTTATGTCCAGACCTTGATGGAAGTCGAAAAAGTATTTGGTCAGATCAATGACCATGATTATCGCCTTTACCGTGCAGTATGGGGTAACCGGCAGGCAGCCGGTACCGGTTTGCCGCGCGGAACGCGTGCCGAAATCAGCAAGAAACTTGCCAATGATTTTGTTGCAGCCAACGGTGCTGTAATGCACCGAAGCACGGCACACGCGGCCTAGTGACCATTGCGGTATTTGCCGCCAATATTCCGGAATACTTGATTTCAAACCGCCATCTGGTGTTAAAGATGGCGGTTTTGTTTTTCAGGTTAACCTCGACCGGAGTTCTCCCATGTCGATCAAATCGCTGATCCGTACCATTCCCGATTACCCGAAAAAGGGAATCATGTTTCGCGATATCACGACGCTGTTTGCCGATGCAGACGGCCTGCGCGATGTGATCGACAGTTTTGCCGCCGAATTTCAGGACAGGAAAATCGATGTTATCGCCGGGATCGAGGCACGCGGCTTTATCATCGGCCCGGCAGTTGCGGTTGCCCTTGGTGTCGGTTTTGTGCCGATCCGCAAACGCGGCAAGCTTCCGGCCAAAACCATTGAAGTCGAATATGAACTTGAATATGGCTCGGATGTTATCGAAATGCACATCGATGCGATCAAGCCCGGCCAGCGTGTTCTGGTGATGGATGATCTGATCGCCACCGGCGGCACGGCGCTTGCCGCGATTGATCTGATCGAAAAGGCAGGTGGCGAGGTTGCCGGTTGTGCCTTTATCATCGATCTTCCCGATATCGGGGGGGCGCAAAAAATCCGTGATCGTGGTGTCGAAGTCTTCCATCAGGTCGAATTTGAAGGCGATTGACGCCCCAAAACCGGTCCTGTACCGCAGAAAATGACGATTCTTGTCTCTTTTGGGCCGTAATTAGGATATAATCTTACAGTTGAATAATGCTGTAATATGTTCCGGTTCCGGCTGGAGAGAGGAAAATGGTCGTACCTACCGTCAATAACCAGTCCATAAGCCAGGTCAGCCAGTATGGTCGACTTGCGGCTGCTGGTGCGCGCGGTGTGGCGACGGTTGACCGCAATACTCAGGTCCAGGCACCCAGCGAACATTACACCTATGATCCCGATAATGACGGAATTCTGTTCAATGCCTATATCGACGGCAAAGGAAAACAGCAATCCGGGCAGGGGAGTGCGGGCGAACAAAAAGACCAGCGCGCCGAACAAAGCCGCCTGTCGGCGGCACGCCGCGCAAGCGACCGCGAAGGTGCGATTTCGCCTGAAAATGATATCGATTTCGCAAGTTTCCTTGATCCCGAAATCCCGTTCAACCTTGGCGCCAATAGCGGCACATCGTTCTATGCGATGGTCAATGCCGTCGTGCATGGCGCGGGTATCCGCGGTATGCGGGTGGATGCCTATATCTGATCGCTTTCCGGATTTCCTTCAAAATTGAATACATTCCGTTCCGGTCCTTGTTGTCGTGCCCGCACGGCATTATGATCATGATCCGCCATGCGTTTCGTTTGCTGGATCAGATATGCAGAACAAGCCGGTCCTCAATTCCGTATTCGAAGCCGTTTTTCGCCTGATCGATCATGCGTTAAACGATAACGAATATCTGCAACCGCAAAAGCTTCATCGTCTGCTGTATCTCGCACAGGCCTATTATGGCGCGAACTATCATGGCCGCATGTTGATGCCTGCCGTGTTTGTTGCTGACGATATCGGTCCGATTGAACCCAATGTGTATGCGGTGATGGAAGAAAGTCGTCCGGATGTGCGCCTTAAATCGGTTGATCCCAAAACGCAGCATTTCATTGAAAGCATCTGGTCGCAATTCGGGCATCACTCGGTCGAACATCTCAGCGAAACCGTGCGCAATCATCCGCCCTATCTTGATGCCTATAAACAGGCGCCGGGGACGCTGATCCCGTTTCAGGTTATGGTGGATTTCTATGCCTCGGTTCGCAAAAGTGCGACCACGCCGGAGGCAAAGGAAGTCGTCCGTCCACGCGTCATGCGTTCGCACAAAGGCAAACCGGTCGCAACGACCGACTGGTTGCCCCGCCGTATCAAGTAACCGCATCAAACAGCCGAAATTTCAGTCAGTTATTGGGCGATATTCATGTCTTCGCACGGATCTTCGCGCGGAAGATCATTGGTAAACCACATGAAATCCGCAACATTTTCCGACCCCATCCGAAGCGAATAATCGCGCACCCCAGGAGGGTCTTCGCCCGGATCGTCGGCCTCGATCAGAACAACGACGGCAATATCATCATCGAGCAAATCAGGTGCATAACGCCGCAGGTGATAGGGGACGGCAATATCGTCACGAACATGCATAGCCCCGGCAATCAGGAATGCGCCGTCAATATTTTTGTCGGCATCGGCGTCGATCATTGCATGCGCCAGTGATGCATCGCGGGCAAACTGCACACGTGAAAAGGCAGGTAATTGCGACTTGGGCAGCATGTTGCAATGGCCTTCGGCAATTTCCTGATCAAAGCGTGTGGCAATGTCGTCGGGCAGGGACGGCAGGGCAAACTTTTCCGCGAGCTCCGTCGGTAAGGCGTTGATGCCTTCGCTGATCATTGGTCGCAGGACGTCTTGGGGCAGGTTGCCTGCAACCATCGGCAGCCCGTTTTCCTTTGCCGCCTCGGCAATCGGTGCATAGTCATGCCATGATGGCCAGCCGCTTTCAGCCCAGTTCATTTCACTGCCGAGTTCATCGGGGGACACAGTCTGCCACGCCTGATGAAGGCTTTCCTGCTGATCACGATTGAACATTTCCCAGACAACCGCGCGCTTGCTGTCTTCGCGTTTGCTTAGGGCCCGGACCAATTGTGCCTGATGATGATGGTGGATCGGGTTGTCATGTTTTTCACCAATCAGGACAAAACGGGTCCCGGCAAGGCGTGAAACCATGTCGTCAAACATGACATAGCGCTGCCCGGCCATATCAAAAATCAGTCCGGGGGCCGGTGGCAGGGCATCGGCATCGGGAATATCACGAATGCCTGCCGGTTGGCTTGGCGCGGCGGCTTGTGCCTGTGCCGACCGAACCGG
This sequence comes from uncultured Thalassospira sp., assembly GCA_946885765.1. The sequence goes on along the minus strand of CAMPHD010000093.1, from coordinate 4,771 downwards.
AAATTCCGTCGCCGCGATCATTGCCGTTACGGCAAGACACAGTGAAAGTGACTGTTTGAAACAATATTGTGTGCGGGCACGAAACGCAGTTTTCATCACGCGTGGAATTTCCAGTCCATTGATTGGCCGATCTACAATCCGACTTTATTTACTCAAAGCCTTATTTACTCAAAGCTAGGGCGGTTTCAATATCATGGATCAAATCATCGGCATCTTCGATACCGACAGACAGCCGCAACAGATCATCGGGTACCGGGCTTGTCGGACCTTCGACCGACGATCTGTGTTCGATCAGGCTTTCGACCCCGCCAAGTGATGTCGCGCGTTTAAACAGCTTGCACTGATTGTGGAAGTCCACGGCCCGTTTGCTGCCGCCCTTGACCCGGATCGACATCATGCCGCCAAATCCGCCAATCATCTGGCGTTTGGCGATGTCGTGGCCGATGTGGCTTTCAAGGCCGGGATACTGGACCTGTGCGACTTCGGGGTGGTTTTCGAAATGGCGTGCAATTGCCATCGCATTGGCACTGGCCCGTTCGACCCTGATTGACAGGGTGCGCATACCACGCAGAAGCAGCCATGCTTCGAACACGCCCAGAACTCCGCCGCCGCCCGCATGCTGTTTGCAAACCCGTTGCCAGAATTCGCTATCCTTGTTGGCGGTGGTAAGCGTCCCGGCCAGAACGTCGCTATGTCCGTTCAGGTATTTGGTTGCCGAATGCATGACGATATCGGCGCCCAGATCAATCGGACGGGTCAGAAGCGGTGTGGCAACCGTATTGTCGACCGCAACAATTGCCCCGGCCTTGTGTGCGGCATCGGCAACGGCGGTGATATCGGTAATCTGCCAGTCCGGGTTGGCGGGTGTTTCCAGCCAGACCATTTTTGTCTTACCCGGCTTGATATGGCTGATCCAATCGGCTGTGTCGCCATTTTCAACGAAATCAAAGGTCAGACCGGCCCGGACACCGCTATCAAGCATGAAGCTGCGCAGCGCCCAGTACATCACCTTTGGCGCAACCACATGATCGCCCGGCGATAACGCATGTAGCAACGCAACGGCTGCGGCCATGCCCGATGCGAACAGGCGCGTTTGTGCGCCACCTTCGAGCGCATCAAGAACCGCACAGGCCTGATCATAGGTCGGGTTGTCGGTGCGGGTATAGCAACGGCCGTCATGATAGCTGAGGTCGGCATTGCGTTCAAACGTGGTCGAGGGATAGATTGGCGGGGTAACCGAACGGGTGGTTTCCTCGACCCAGCCCAGTGCCTGAGCCGTGATGGTTGCAGGTTGCTGTTTCTTGTTATCGGCAGACATGGTGGCACCTGATTTTGTTGTCATTTATTGCCACGCAACATAACGTGGAACGCGCCACATCCCAAAACGAAAACAAAAGAACGATCCATTCAAATGCCCTACACACCGAACACCCCCCAAATTGACCTTCCCGAACAGTGCGATGTCGTCGTCATTGGTGGCGGGATTCACGGTTCTTCCAGCGCCTATTACCTTGCCAAGGCGGGCATGAAGGTTGTCCTTCTGGAAAAGGATACCATCGCCTCGCATCAGTCCGGGCGGGCATGGGGTTTTGTTCGCCAGCAGGGCCGCGATCCGGTTGAATTGCCCCTGATGATCGAATGCAACCGTATCTGGCAGGGCCTTGAAAAGGAACTGGACGCTGATCTGGAATGGCGGCAGGGCGGGGTCATGTTTGTTGCCCGCGACGATGCGGAGATGGCAGAATTTGAACAATGGATCGAAGACGCCAAAGGATTTGATATCGAAACGCAGGTGCTTGATCCCAAGGGTGTGGCCCGGATCGCACCGGGCATCACGCGCCCCGGCGTTGGTGGAATTTACACACCTTCTGACGGGCAGGCGGAGCCGAAAAAGGCTGCCCCTGCCATTGCAAAACGTGCTGCTGAACTTGGTGCCATTATTGCCGAAGGATGCGGTGCCATTGGCATTGAAACAAGTGGCGGTGCAATCAGTTCGGTGATTTCTGAACGTGGCGAGATCAAATGCAAATATGTCATCTGTGCCGCGGGTGCCGCGACGCATAAATTTGTCGCCAAATTCGGACGCCGTCTGCCGCAGCAAACCACGCGCGGTACGGTGATCCGTACAACTCCGGTGCCGGATATTTCGGCTGCCGGGACGCTGGCTTCGGGTCTTGCGTTTCGCCAGCGCGCCGATGGTTCGATGAATATCGCTGACGAGTTCATGACCGATCTGGATTTGACATGGGGCCGGTTCAAATATGCCCGCGATTTCGGGCCGGGCCTGTTTGCCAACTGGGCGACTTTCAAATTCCACCTGAACAAGCGGTTCCTTGATGACCTTGTTGACCGTCTGCCGGGTTCGGCAGCATCAAAGCAGCCATTGATCGGCCGCCGGGAAAATCAGGCACAGCCATACGAAGTTCGTGTGAAGAACGCGATGGCCAACCTGCAAAAGGTCTTCCCGCAAATCAAACAGGTGGGTGTTGTCGATAAGTGGGCCGGTGATATCGACGTCACCCCCGATGCAGTGCCGGTGATCGATCAGTTCGACAATCCAAGGCATTTCTTCGTCGCCACCGGTTTTTCAGGCCACGGATTTGCCATGGGGCCGGTGGTCGGCAAGGTGCTGGCGGACTGGATCACAACCGGGCAGCCATCCATCACCCTTGCCGGGATGGAGCTTTCACGGTTTGAGGATGGCACCATTCGCAAACCGCGCACGCGGGTTTGATCTTGTCTGCATAGGGAATCATCTGGCGTCGGGATCGTTTTCAAACGGTCTTGACGCAGGGTATTTCTCATGCAATTAAATGTTATGTTATAACGTATCATTTAATTTGAGGTTCATGATGAAATTTGCATCGGTCGTCGGTGTTGGTCTGGCTCTTTTCGGTGCGGCACAAATCGCCAATGCGCATGGCGTCTGGGTTGCCCAGCGCTGGGATGAATATGGAATTATCTATGGCCATGGGGCCGAGGATAATGACTATGATCCGGCCAAAATCAAATTGGTCACGGTTCTGAATGAAGACGGCGAAGCCATCGAAGGCAAGGTGGAGGCGCGTGATACTCACGCCATGATCGTGCCGGGGGAGGATACCGCCATTGTCCTGATTGATTTCGATAACGGTTTTTATACCGAGGGACCGGACGGCAAATGGGTCAATCAGCCCAAATCAGCCGTCGAGGGTGCAAAGCAGGCGGGCCATTATCTGAAGCATTCGGTTTCACTGCTGCATATCCATGGCGATATCCCGGCCTTGCCAGCGCAGGCATTGCAGATCGTACCGCTGTCCAACCCGACCGAACTTGAAGCGGGCGACGATTTCAAGGTTCGGGTCCTTTACGATGGCAAGCCCCTGCCGGGTGTTGCGATCATTCCCGATTACGTCAATCTTGCCGAAACCCTGATTGGTGAAACCGATCAGGATGGCGTTGCCGACATTACCGTGCGCAATGACGGGCTGAACGTTATTGCGATCAAATATTCCGTTCCGCTTGAAAACAATGCGGATGCGGACCTGATCCAGCATTTCGCGACCCTGTCCTTTACGGCGGGGGGCGAGCACAGCCACTAATCAATTCCCATAGCCGAAAACGCGTTTGCAGTTCTCCCAAACATTGTGATCGCGTTTTGTGGCTAACGAAGACCGGCAACGATCTGCACGTTGCCGGTCTTTACCTTTTTACTGGGCAGCTTCCGTTTCGTTATCCGCGTTTATCGGATGGCTGATTTTGCCGGGAACGAAGCGTGTTGCCCCCACGGGGGCTGCAATGAAATCATCGTAGGCAATGCCGGCATCCCTGCGTGCCGATGCCAGCCGCAATGGTGGTTCGTCAACCGGTTCGGCGGTCAGGACGAACGTACCCCAATGAATGGCAAGCGCCTGTTTGACGCCCATCACCTGCATGATCTGAACGGCTTCTTCGGGGTTGGTATGGGCATGGCGCATGAAATCGCTGGGTTCATAGGCCCCGATCGGGATCAGGCCAAAATCGATCCCGCCATATTGTTCCCCCATTTCGGCAAACAGCCGTTCGTTCCAGCCGGTATCACCGACGAAATAGAAACGATAGCCATCGGCGAATTCAAGGATGTACCCGCCCCACAGCATTTCCTTGCGGTCCTTGGTGGTGCGTGCTGACCAGTGATTGCTGGGCACGTGGGTGATTTTCACGTCCCCATGCGAAAGGCTCTGGTCCCAGTCAAGCTCGTCATACTGGTCGGGGGAAACTCCGGCCTTTTCCAGAAGGGGGCCGTTTTTCAGCGGCAGAATATAGCGCGGCGCATTGCCAATCTTTCCAAGGCTTTCCACATCGAAATGGTCGTAATGATTATGCGACAGCAATACCAGATCAAGCTTGGGCAGTTGATCAATCTGCAATCCCGGCTGGCTGTAGCGCACCGGGCCAAAATGGCGGAACGGCGATGCCCGTTTGGCAAAGACCGGATCGGTCAGGATATTGAGCCCGCCATATTGCACCAGTACCGTCGCATGGCCGATCCAGGTAACTTGCAGGCGTGCCGGGTCCGGATTGTGGATGGCATCCAGATTTGGCGTCTCGGTCGGGATTTTGCCGCGCTGATGTTTGGCTTTCGGCCAGTTTTCAGCACCGAAATAACGCCGTTTCATAAAACGCCAGAAAGATCGTTTGACCAGATCGGGCAGGGGATAGCGGTTTTCAAATCCGGTTTCGGTGTGATGTGGTGGTCGGTTATCATTCGTCACGCGGTCAAATCCCCTGATCGGCTGATTGTTGTTTTAGA
>CAMPHD010000092.1 GCA_946885765.1 uncultured Thalassospira sp. | reverse complement strand
TTGCGCGATCCCGTCGGCCAGCACGACGAAGGCCTTGACGATCTGGCCGCGCTGTTCGTCGGGCTTGCCAATCACACCGGCCATGCGCACGGCGGGATGGCCGATCAGGCAATCCTCGATCTCGCCGGGGCCGATGCGATACCCCGCAGAACTGATCAGATCATCATCGCGCCCGACAAAGCGGATATAGCCATCCGCGTCAAGTTCGCCCATATCGCCGGTCAGAAGCCATTCGCCGATGAATTTATCGCGGGTGGCATCGGGGTTGCGCCAATATTCCAGAAACATCACCGGATCGGGCGACCGAACCGCAATCCGGCCCATTTCCCCCACAGGCAGCACATTCCCCGCCATATCGATCACCGCCACATCATGCCCCGGCACGGGGCGGCCCATGACGCCGGGTTTGGGAGCCATGATCGACTGACAGGAACTGACCACCATGTTGCATTCGGTCTGGCCATAAAACTCGTTGATGGTGACGCCAAATACGCGACGCCCCCAATCAAGAAGTTCCGCACCCAATGTTTCGCCACCGCTTGCGATGGATCGGATATTGTATTTGAATTTTGCCGCCACCTCATCCCCGGCGGAACGCATCATCTTGAGCGCGGTTGGCGGCAGGAAGGTATTGCGCACGCCATATTCGGCAATCAGGCCAAAGGCGGCCTCGGCACTGAATTTTTCAAAACGGTGGGCCACGACCGGCTTTCCGTGATGCCAGGCGGGCAGCAGGACATCAAGCAACCCGCCGATCCATGCCCAGTCGGCCGGGGTCCACATGACGTCGTCCTCCTGCGGGAAAAAGTCATGCGACATTTCGACACCGGGCAAATGCCCCAGCAATACGCCATGGGCATGCAGCGCGCCCTTTGGCTGGCCGGTGGTGCCGGATGTATAAATGATCAGGGCCGGTTCATCGGCGCGCGTCTTGACCGGTTCGAAATCGTCGCTGGCCTCGGCCGAAAGGGCCTTGAAATCAAAACAGCCATCGGGCGCACCATCAATGACATAGACATATTCCAGAGCCGGAAGCAGATCGCGGATTTCAGCGATTTTTCGCGCCCCTTCCCGATCCGTCACCAATGCCTTGGCGGCACAGTTGCCTAGGCGATATTCAAGGGCCTCGACCCCGAAAAGGGTAAAGAGCGGCACGGCAATGCCACCCATTTTATAGGTCGCGATATGGGCAACGGCGGTTTCGGGGCTTTGCGGCAACAGGATGCCGACCCGATCCCCGCGCCGGATGCCGTGACGGCGCATGACATTGGCGAAGCGGTTCGACAGACGTTTGAGCTGGGCAAAGCTGTAATCGCGGCGTGAACCATCGCGCCTGCGATACATCAGTGCAAGACGATCCGGATCGTCTGCCCACTTGTCGCAAACATCGACACCAATGTTGAAATGGGTGGGTACGTCCCAGACAAAATCCGAACGCACCGACGCGTAATCCGCACGAACCGGCAGCATGTTTCCTCCCTGTATCCGCCACGTCTTTTTGATTTTTTGATTTCACGACGTTTTGGTCGGCGACATGCTAGTCGATGCATCCGCAAATATGAACCATTTTGTCATGCGCCATCAGGCACAGCCCGGCGTCATACCGAATGGTATATGTTAGCGCGCCGGATCAAGCAGGAAGGTGAAATTGGAAGGTTGCCCCGCATCGGTGAAGGCCGTGGCATGACAGCCAAGGCAGGTGCCATCGGCCTGATGCTGGATAAAGCTTTCGAGTGCAGTATTGGTCAGAAAACGCGGAATTTCCCCGACACCAAACGGGGCACCACCACCATTGCCGATCCATTGCGTTCCAAGCAGGAAATAGTTCTGCCAGACACTGCCTTCGAGTTTGCGCTGCCAGACGAAATTGGCTTCGGCTGTGCCGGAAAACAGCCGCCAGCAACGCACAATATCGGGTGCCGCCACGGGGTTGCCATCCGGGTCGCGGGCATAGGGCGGCTGATCGGCCCAGCGCAGATCGGACCTGATGATTCCGTTTGCCGCACGATCCGTTTTACCTCCCTGCTTGTCTCCCTGCTTATCTCCCTGCGCACCCCCGCCATAGAAGATGTAATCGCGGTCGGTTTTTTCGGGTGCCAGACAGCCGTCGGGGAAAAGGTCATTGGCGATGATGCTGTTGGGGCGTCGGGCATTTTCGGCAAGCGGGGCATTATCGGCATGTTCGAAGCTTGACCAGACCCAGCGGTCGCCATTACCACTTTTGACCCGCTGAACGATATGCAACCCGACCAGACCAACGGTCACATCAAGGCATTTGGCCGTTCCGTCCAGTGTATCCCCGGCAGCAAGCGCAATCCGGGCAGGGCGCGTGTAATATCGTTCCCGGTCTGGCGTATCCGTCATAATCCGCCATGCGAATTTGGTCAGTTGCGCACCGGGTGTCAGCCAGGTCTTGTCACTGGCCAGCAGTTCGGAATTATCGGCAACCTTTCCGCCAGCCGACAGGGTCAGCATCGGGAATTCCACCGACTGGCCGCTTTGGGCAAAGGTCAGACGCCCCTGCGCCGTCCCAAGTCCGTTCCAGCGGATATAATCCGCCGCAACATCATTGATCCGCGTGTCATAGAGGATGAAATTGCCCGCCTGATCAATCAGGATATCGCCCGATGACTGGATAAATGCCGACAGCAGCAGATGCCCGTCAGGCAACCCGGCGCGGCAAGAGGCATTGGCCTTTGCGATATCGCCAAACACATCATTTTTAGTGGCATAACTTTGCCAAAGCCCATGCCCCGCATCGGGTTGGCGATATCCGGTTGCAATCGGTGCGCCCGCATCATCATGGGGCCATAGCAGCGAAACAAAGGATTGCCATGAAAAGCGGTCAAAAGGACGCTGTGCCTCGTAAGCGACGAAGCGATAGATGAAATTGGCATCGAATTCGGGCACATCGACCGGCATGGCGGCACAAAGCCCGCCAACACCGCGTGTCGCGCAAAATTCATCTTCGGGATAAACCGCGCTGAAAACCGGTATCTCGTTGGCCTTTTTCGATGCAACAAAATCGGGATTCTGGGCGGATGCCGCAGACAGGGTTACAAGCAGAACGATGCTGGCAACCAGCAATCCAACAACAAGCCGCAGCGCGTTCACCGGCAAGGACCAATCCGGGTTTTCTGACATATCATTGATATCGAAAAACTTTTTTCGCATGCCCGATCAATCCGTAATCACAACCGGCAGAAAAGCACGGTTCGTGAAACCTGATACGTGATTATAGGCCGAATTGACCAGAAAGTCGCGAGACCACATCCAGCGCAACCAAGTGAACAAGATCACAATATCGTCAGTCTGAAACGAAAGGTCATCGGCCAAACCGTTGCTTTTCACGGAAATCCTGCCATATTTTCAGCATCGCAGAGTTCTATGAACATTCTGCCCGTTATGGATCAAAGAGGGATTTCAATGGCTTTTGAAACGCGTCAACGCGGCTATGACGTCTCGGTTGGCCGGTCGGCGGCCGAGGTCGATGCAGGTCTCCGCGCCTATATGCTGCGTGTCTACAACTATATGGCATCCGCACTTGCCCTGACCGGTATCGTCGCGATGGCTGTGTCGACCAGCCCTACCCTGATGAATGCGATCTTCGGAACCGGTTTGCACTGGATCGTGATGCTGGCCCCGATCGGGCTTGTCCTGTTCCTTAGCTTCCGCATCCACAAGATGAGCTTTGGTGCTGCACAAACCACATTCTGGATTTATGCGGCTCTGATGGGTCTGTCGCTGTCGTCGATCTTCCTCGTTTACACGGGTGAAAGCATCGCACGGACCTTCTTCATCACCGCAGGCACCTTTGCCGCGATGAGCCTTTACGGCTACACGACGAAGAAAGACCTGTCGGGTTGGGGAAGCTTCCTGTTCATGGGCCTGATCGGGATTATCCTGGCCAGTGTCGTGAACATCTTCCTTGGCAGCACGATGCTTCAGTTCGTGATCTCTGGTGCTGGCGTTCTGATCTTTACCGGTCTGACCGCGTATGACACCCAGCGGATCAAGGAAAGCTATCATGCGCACGATGATCAGGCGACCGCAGGCAAAAAAGCCATCTTTGGCGCCCTGCAGCTGTATCTGGACTTCGTGAACCTGTTCGTAATGCTGCTTCAGTTCTTCGGTAATCGCGAATAGAACTGATCCCGGCATTCGCAGTCGGAAAACCCCGCATCCGAAAGGCTGCGGGGTTTTCTTTTGCCTGCTTGGAACGTGACAGGAACCGGATTACGATGCCTTGGCTTCGCCTGCGCCACCGGTTGCATCAATCACCGACTGACGCTGAGCGAGTTGGTGAAGCATGTTTTCAGCCCGGGTAAAGCTGCCCGATGCAGCGCGCGCCGCACCACGTGCAGCCGCCTCGTCAAATGCCTCGTAGGCCTGCGAGAAATTCATCCGCGCCTGCGATATCAGCTTGATGTCCTTTTCCGCCGCACCGGTCGAAAACTGGACACTGCCAAGCGCAAACATGGCCCGCCCCCAAAGATAGGGATGATCACGTCTGGAGCAGACCTTGAGTGCGGCCTGAAACACAGGGATCACCTGTTCGGCGGGGACGCCGATGCTGTCTATCGATGACTGGGCGACAACGGATTCGGCCAGACCATAGGCAATCTGCGCATACAGCACCGTGTGCGCCTTTGCATTCACCAGTCCCAGCGCCCGACGATAATGGCCGCTGGCGGTTTGCACCATTTCGATATCTTCGATTTCCCTGGCGTGGATCATCATGGCCTCGCCCAGTTTGCCAATGGCAATTGCCCGGGAAACAGGTGTACCGGCCATCAGTTCAAAGCGACGTTCAAGAAGCTTCCACAGGCCAATGGCCGTCGCACCCGAGCGCGCGTTCATGTTGCTTGCCATAGACCAGTTCAAAAGCGTGCCATACAGCGCCAGAACTGCTGAACGTTCAGGATTGATCAGAGCCAGATCACCGATCCCGCGCAGCATGTCTTCGGTTTTGATGACAGTTTCGACGGCCTGTTGCTGGGTGACACGTTCATGCAAAAGACCGGCTGGCTGTTTGGCCTTTTTGACTTCTTTTGGTGGCTCGGCTGCCAGGGTCAGGAATTCACGGACGATTGGTTCGATGGCGCGAATGGCGCTGATGCAATAGCTGCGTTCACCGGTTTCAGCCAGCATGACGGCACCAAAGGCATAGGCGGTTGTTACCCCCTGCCCGACATCGGCAAAGTTTTCGCCGTTATTGATCCGTTCCTGAAGGTCTTCCAAGTGCGACGTAAGGCGTGCAACCTGCAAGGCGCGCTGGTCATGGCCACGTGCGCGTGCCAGCAATTCGCAGGTCAGCAGGATATGCAGGGCAGCCGCCGTATCCTTGTGCTGCGGCTGACGAAAGGAATGAACAAGCGGCAACAGCAATTCATAAAGTGGGGACACCAGCAAATCATTGCTGAAATGAACATCAAGCCCCCCGGTATCCGGGTTGGCCTGCCCCCAGAATACTGCCGTGGCATCCTGACGCCGGGCCAGATTTAACACACCGGCATGGGCTTCGCGGGCGGCCTGAAAGGCATCGGCAATATCGGAACTGATTGCGACATGCCGTCCCAGCGTCACGGCAGCGGTATCGGGAATATCGGAAAGGGTTCGTTTCAGCCAGTCACCGGCCTGATCGGGCAAAGGCGTTCCTGACGGATCTTCGGGAACGAAATGGGCAATGGCATACAGGCACGGTTCAATACGTTCACCCGACATATCCGCCGGAACAGAACCGTCTTCAACCATTTCCCCGGTAGTAAAGATGGACTTGAAAACAAGCCCCACCATGGACCAGAAGCCCGCCATTTATCCCCTTCTCACACGTCCTTCGTCATCCGTGGCCGGAGGTTGACTTAGATGATTGTGATATAATCACTTGTGGCGGCGGCGGCGTCAATCATACGCCGCCCCATTTCGCACCATACAGAAGGATAAAGAGGCCCGTCATGTATAGGGACAGGCCGGGAAATTTCCGCGGATTTTAATAACTTAGATTAATTCCAGGGACGACGACGCACCCGGCGTTCCTTTGCCGACCCGGACCACGGGCCGGATTTTGCTGGCGCAGTCGTTCCCGATTGTGGCGCGCCCGCCATTTCACGCAATTTGGCGATACGATTGGACATGCTCGGATGGGTAGAGAACAAACTGTCGACGCCTTTGCCCGAAAGCGGGTTGGCAATATACATATGCGCGGTCGCCGGATTGCGTTCGGCATCCATATTGGGAATGGTCCGAACACCCTTGTCGAGTTTGTTCAGCGCCGATGCCAGCCACATCGGATGGCGGCAGATTTCAGCGCCGATCTTGTCGGCTTCGTATTCGCGGGTACGCGAGATTGCCATTTGCACCAGCATCGCGCCAAGCGGTGCCAGAATGGCAACAAGGATCATCCCCACCCCGCCAAGCGGATTGTTGTTGTCATTGCGTCCCCCGCCAAACATTCCGGCAAACATGGCAAAGTTCGCCAAGGCGGAAATCGCCCCGGCAATGGTTGCGGTGATGGTCATGGTCAGGGTATCGCGGTTTTTGATATGGGCCAGTTCATGGGCCATCACACCGGCAATCTCGTTGCGATCGAGTAACTGCATCAGGCCGCTGGTTGCGGCGACGGCAGCGTTTTCGGGGTTACGCCCGGTGGCAAAGGCATTGGGCTGGGGATTATCGATCACATAGACCTTGGGCATCGGCAGCCCGGCATTTTGCGCCAGTTCACGCACCATCGATACCAGTTCGGGTGCCGTGCGGTCGTCCACCTGTTTTGCGCCACGCATGCGCAGCAACATGGAATCCGCATTCCAATAGGCAAACACATTCATCGCGGCGGCAAACAGCAATGCGATGATCATGCCCTGCTGTCCGCCGATCATCATGCCAACCACACCAAACAGTGCAGTCAAACCGGCCAGCAGCAAACCTGTACGCACATAATTCATGGTCGACACTTCCTTTGACGAATACTCCGCGCAGAAGATAGGGAGAAGTTGCGCCAAGGCAAGCACGACCGAAATCAGGTGAGATCAATTTCACAGAAGAAAGAAACAGCCGGACCACGGGGTCGGGGGAACTTTATGGTCCGGCTGTTATGCAACGGTTTTCGTTACTCCGCGGGCTGCTGCGCGTCAGCCCCATCAAGTGAACGAACCTCGTTGCCACGGCCCATCTTGCGCACCAGCACGTAGAACACCGGTGTCAGGATCAGACCGAAGATGGTCACACCCAGCATCCCCGAGAAAACGGCGATGCCGATGGCCTGGCGCATTTCAGAACCCGCACCGCTTGAAATCACCAGCGGCACAACGCCCATGATGAAAGCAAGCGACGTCATCAGGATCGGCCGCAGGCGCAGACGGCTGGCTTCGATTGCCGCCTGAACGGTTGTCCGGCCCTGATGTTCAAGTTCGCGCGCGAACTCGACAATCAGGATGGCGTTCTTTGATGCCAGTCCGGCCAGAACGAACAGACTGATCTGGGTGAAGATGTTGTTGTCACCCCCAAACAGATAGACACCAAAGGCAGCCGAAAGCGTACTCATCGGGACGATCAGGATGACCGCCAGCGGCAAGGTCAGGCTTTCGTACTGAGCCGCCAGAACAAGGAAGACCAGCAGAATACAAATCGGGAAGATGAAGATCGCCGTGTTACCCGCCAGAATCTGCTGATAGGTCAGGTCGGTCCATTCATAGGACATTCCCGGTGGCAATGTTTCTTCGAGGATTTTTGTAATCGCGGCCTCGGCCTCGCCACTGGAGTAACCCGGTGCGGCGTTGCCGTTCAGATCAGCCGAACGGAAGGCGTTGTAACGCATGGCGGTATCCGGCCCGAATGTCTCGGATACGGAAAGAACACTGCCAAGCGGGACCATATCCCCATCCGCGTTGCGCGTTTGCAGGCGCAGGATGTCTTCCGGACTGGACCGATAGGGTTTGTCCGCCTGTGCGATCACCTGATAGGTGCGACCGAACTGGTTGAAGTCGTTGACATACATCGAACCCAGATAGATCTGCATGGTCCGGAAGATTTCATCGACCGGTATGCCAAGCTGCTGGACCTTTGTACGGTCAAGATTGGCCTGCAATTGCGGGACATTGATATTGTAGCTTGAGAACACGCCGGTCAGTTCAGGTGCTGCCCATGCCTTGGCCAGTACCTGTTTCATGGCGTCATCAAGCGCACGATATCCCTGGTCGCTTCGATCCTGCACCTGCAGTTTGAAACCACCCACCGTGCCAAGCCCCTGAACCGGGGGTGGCGGGAAGATTGCAACGAAGGCCTCGTCAAGTGCGGCGTATTTCTGTTGCAGCTTCCCGGCAATCGCCAGCCCCGACAGGTCATCGGATTTGCGTTCGGCAAAGTCGGTCAGAGCCACGAAGACAATGCCTGCACTTGAACTGTTCACAAAGCCGTTGATCGACAGGCCCGGGAAGGCCACGGCACTTTCGACACCGGGTTCCGCCAATGCGATTTCAGACATTTCGCGAATGACATCTTCGGTGCGGTCCATTGTCGCGCCCTGCGGCAATAGCGCAAAGCTGACCAGATACAGCTTGACCTGCAACGGGATGAAGCCGGATGGCAAAATCTGGAAGCCCTGCCAGGTCAGAACCAGCAATCCGGCATAAACCGCCATCATGATGGTTTTCATCCCCAGCAGCCGTTTGACACCCCCGCCATACAGTTCCGTACTGCGGTTGAAGAACCGGTTGAACCAGCGGAAGAACCAGCCAAAGACAAAGTCCATGCCACGGGTCAGCCAGTCCTTTGGCGCGTCATGAGGTTTCAGCAGCAGTGCGGACAGAGCCGGGCTGAGCGTCAGGGAGTTGATGGTTGAAATGATCGTTGCAATGGCAATCGTCAGGGCGAACTGCTGATAGAACTGCCCGGTCAGGCCGCTGATGAAAGCAATCGGAACGAAGACGCCGGTGATCACAAGCGAGGTCGCAATGATCGGCCCGGTGACTTCGCGCATCGCGGCCACGGTCGCATCGCGCGGTGACAGACCACGTTCAATATTACGTTCGACGTTTTCGACCACCACGATGGCATCATCGACCACGATCCCGATTGCCAGAATAAGACCGAACAACGACAGCACGTTGATCGAGAATCCCAGCAACAGCATCAGGGCAAATGTCCCGATAATCGACACCGGCACGGCCAGCAACGGAATGATCGAGGCACGCCATGTCTGCAGGAAGATTGTCACCACCAGAACAACAAGGGCGACGGCTTCGAGCAGGGTTTTGATCACCGACTTGATCGAGCTTCGAACAAAGACGGTCGGATCGTAAACGATGCTGTATTCAAGACCTTCGGGGAAGTTTTCCTTAAGCTCCGCCATGGTTGCGCGAACGTTGCTTGAAATTTCAAGCGCGTTGGACCCCGGCGATGCAAAGATCGGAAGAGCAACAGCCGATTTGTTATCAAGCAGGGAACGCAGTGCGTATTGCTGTGCCTCCAGCTCGACGCGGGCGACATCACCAAGACGGGTTACGGTGCCGTCTTCGTCACGATTGATGATGATTTCGGCAAATTCCTCGGGCGTTTCAAGGCGTCCGTGGACATTGATCGGCAACTGGAACTGCACACCGGTATCATATGGCGCGCCACCAATCGTGCCGGCGGCGACCTGCACGTTCTGGCTTTGAATAGAGGATACGACATCACCCGCGGTCAGGCCGCGTTCGGCAACCTTGTCCGGGTTAAGCCAGATGCGCATCGCGTAATCACCCGACCCGAACAGACCGACCTGCCCGACGCCCTTGATGCGGGCTAGCTGATCCTTGACATTCAGGGTCGCGTAGTTGCGCAGATAAAGCATGTCATAGCGATCATTTGGCGACAGCAGATGCACCACCATCGTCAAATCCGGGGACTGCTTTGACACCGTCACGCCAAGCTGACGGACGATATCGGGCAAACGCGGTTCGGCCTGCGATACCCTGTTCTGGACTTTCTGCTGTGCCAGATCGGGATCGGTCCCGATTTCAAAGGTCACCGTCAGACTGAGACGACCATCAGTCGTTGCAAGCGAGTTGACATACAGCATCCCCTCGACCCCGTTGATCTGCTCTTGAAGCGGGGTGGCGACGTTTTGCGCAATTTCGGCCGGGTTTGCAC
>CAMPHD010000091.1 GCA_946885765.1 uncultured Thalassospira sp. | reverse complement strand
GGGCCGGTCCATTGTGGCCGATCAGGTAATTCACAATGTCGGCGGCAATCTGGACGAAACGATTGCATCCTCGCTTGAAACCCTGTGCGGTCCGATTGACCATGCCGCAAAAGACGGCTGCACCCTGCCTGATGCCGGTTCCATCCGGCCAGACCGCGTTATCACGGCGGTAAAATCGGGTTATGTGCAGGGCATTGATTATAATGGGTTGCTTGACGTTGCCATCAGAAACGATATCGGTGTCGCACTTACCGTTCGCGCCGGGCAGCATGTGATTGCCGGTGACATTATCGGCGAAATCAACCGGGGCAAAAATAAGGACGACGACCGGACCGGTACCGGAATTGAGGCAATACACGATGAAATCGCCGAACAGATCATGATCGGCAATCAGCGCACCGCGATGCTTGATATCGAATTTGCCCTGCGCCAGCTGGTCGAGGTCGCCTTGCGTGCCCTTTCACCGGGGATCAATGATCCGTTTACCGCAATCGCTGTGATCTATCGACTGGGACGAGCCATGCCACAGGCAATGGCGTTCCATTATCCGATGGGTCTTTGGCAGGATGATCAGGGCAAAGAACGCATATGTGCCCATCTTTCGGATTTTGGCGGAATGCTGGCCGCAGCCTTTAACCAGATCCGCCAGTCAGCAAGTGCAAAACCCGATGTCCTTCTGCCCATGGCAGAGGTCCTTGAAAGTCTGGTGGGTCTTGCCCGCCACCCGGAGCATCAGGAAATCCTGCGTGACCACGCCCGCCTGATCGGGCGGGCCGCGGCGCGCGATATTGCCGATACCACGGATCGCAAGGCGGTCGAACGGGCAGTTAACCGCGTCCTGCGACAACAACAGGCCAAGGATGACTATTCGGCAGCCTGAATCCGGACCTGACGGATAAGAACCAGCGAAAAGGCAATCGGCGACATCGCTGCTTGCGATCAGGAACGCATGACCGGCGGTGGCATACGCCGTTCAACCGACTTCGATTTCACGATTGATGTGTTGGTTTCCGCTTTGTCGACAATGCGATCCAGCAATGTATCAAGCTCCCCCATCGAGCGGACATAAAGCCGCGCGATATAACAATCATCGCCCGTGACCTTGTCGCATTCCCCGAATTCGGGAATTTCTTCGATCATCTGCTGAACGATATGCAATTTGCCCGGCAGCGGACGAATACGCACGATCGCCTGCAGCGGATAACCAAGTGCTTCGGGATTTACATCAATGGTGAAACCCCGAATAACCCCGCGTTCTTCCAGACGCCGGACCCGTTCCGCCACGCCGGGGGATGACAGTCCTACACGGGCTGCCAGGTCTTTTTGCGAAATACGCGAATCATCAATCAGGGCTTTCAGTATCTTCTGGTCGATTTCATCGATCACTTTATTTTCCCTATAAATATTCATCATCAGCTTTATATAATTAGGTAAATAGTCGATATTTTCAATCTCAAGCCATGGAACAAAGCCGAAAAAAGGCGCAAATTTCATCCATAAAATCAGTTTAACGGAGAATTCCGATGGATGAAAAACTGCGCGGCACGGTCGAAATGACCGCAGCCATGACGATTCTGGGCACAATTGGCTGGTTCGTCGTCATGTCGGGGCAATCCGCCCTTGATGTTGTTTTCTGGCGATGCGTATTCGGGGCTGGCGCCCTGCTTCTCGTTTGCGCTGGCATGGGGTTTTTACGCGAACTTTTGAACCTGCGGACATTAGGTTGGGCAGCGCTTGGCGGCGTTGCCATCGTGACCAACTGGTTTCTGCTGTTTCAGTCCTATTCGATGGCCTCTATTTCGGTTTCAACGGCAGTTTACAATACCCAGCCCTTTATGCTGGTGATGTTCGGCGCATTGCTGTTTGGAGAAAAGCTGACAGCCAATAAATTCGCATGGCTTGCCATTGCGTTTGGCGGTCTGCTTCTGATCATATCGGGCAAACCCGATGGCGGCTTTACCGGCACCAATTATGCCGGTGGCATCGCGATGGCATTGGTCGCAGCCTTTTTCTGGGCAGTTGCCGCCATCATCACCAAAAAACTGAAAGGCACCCCGCCGCATCTGATCGCACTCATTCAGGTTTGTGTCGGCATCCTGATGCTCAGCCCCTTTGCCAATCTTGATAACCTGCCCGATAATCCGTCAAGCTGGGGCGCACTGGTTATGATTGGCATTGTTCATACCGGGATCATGTATGTGCTGATGTATGGCGCGGTGCAGAAACTGCCAACCCATTTGCAAGGATCGCTGTCCTTCATCTATCCGGTCGTTGCGATCCTGGTTGATCTGATTGCATTCGGCTATCGCCCGGATACCGCCCAGATCATCGGGGCAGTGGCGATTGTGATTGCCGCAACCGGCATGAATCTTGGCTGGCAGCTCTGGCGTACTGAAAAACGCAGCCCGGCAAGAAATGCCGCCATACAGAAATGACCACACGACGATCAAATCCAACGGCACATAGATGAACGGGTGGTCTGATTATTGCTTGCAACTTTTCAGGGTAAAACTTTTGGAAAGCACTGCATGACCAGCATTAATCCGTCCCAGTTCAATGTTGCATCGTTTCAAAAGCTGGGGATCAACGTTGCGAACAAACAGATCCCCGAAGAAACCATCGCCTTCATGCGCCAACGGCAAGAAGACGATGCCAGCTCAGGCAGAGCAGCACCGCTATCGGATACTTTGCCTTTTGACCCGCTTGCGGCAAATGCAGGTGCCAAGTCACGAACAGAAGCCCAACTGATCGGCCAGCAGGACGAGGCATCCAAATCCACTCTACCAACATCGGCAGAGGAGCTTCTGACAGTAAACGAAGATGAAGAAGCGACGGATGAGGAAAAGCAGCAGAAACTTGCACAACTCAACAAGCAGATACTGCAAGGCTGAAACTCATCACCGCGCCAGCAAAAAGGGCCCCTTGTGGGGCCCTTTTTTTAATTCGCACTGTAACTGCTCAGCCAGCAACCGTTGCCTCAATCGCGGCAAGTGCCGCATCGGCCTGATCGGCATCGGGACCACCGCCCTGTGCCATATCCGGGCGGCCACCGCCACCTTTGCCGCCGAGCTTTTCGACACCGACGCGGACCAGATCGACCGCGCTGAATTTACCAGCAAGGTCTTCGGTCAGGCCAACAACGATTGATGCCTTGCCGCCGTCGGTCGAAATCAGGGCAACAACGCCAGATCCCATCTGATCGCGCAATTCATCAACCATACCCTTGAGTTCCTTGGCCGGGATACCGTCCAGAACACGCAGGGCCAGTTTGACGCCATTGACTTCCTTGAACGCATCCGCACCCGATGCCCCGCCCGAACCGGCTGTTGCCAGTTTCTTGCGCAGGTCGGAAACTTCGCGTTCAAGTTTGCGGCGTTCTTCCTGCAACGATTTGACACGTGCCGGAACATCTTCGGGAACAGCTTTAAGGTCGGCCGAAATGGTTTGCAGAAGCTGATCGCGGGCCGCCATATAGCTTGCGGCATCCGAACCGGTCAGAGCTTCGATACGGCGGACACCGCTTGAAACCGCACCTTCGGATACGATCTTGAACATGCCGATATCGCCGGTGCGTTTGACATGCGTGCCGCCGCAAAGTTCAAGCGAATAGGCATGTTCGTTTGCTTCGGGCAGGCCCATCGAAACAACGCGGACTTCATCGCCGTATTTTTCGCCAAACAGCGCCATCGCACCAAGCTCAATCGCCTCGTCCGGGGTCATCAGACGGGTGGTGACTTCGCTGTTTTCGCGAATCAGACGGTTGACGTCGAATTCGATAACAGCAGCTTCTTCAGCGGTGATCGGTTTGGGATGCGATACGTCGAAACGCAGGCGATCCTTGGCAACCAGCGATCCCTTCTGGGTCACGTGATCGCCCAAATGTTTGCGCATGACCGCATGCAGAAGATGGGTCGCCGAATGGTTCGCGCGCAAGGACGAACGGCGGGTATTGTCGACGCGGAATTCGGCGGCATCGCCAACCGAAACATCGCCTTCGACAACCTTGCCAAGATGCACATGCAACGCACCAAGTTTCTTATGGGTATCGGTGATTTCAATCACGGCACCCTTTTCGGTTTTGATCACACCGGCATCGCCCTGTTGACCACCGGATTCCCCGAAGAACGGAGTCTGGTTGGCAACAATGGCAACCTCATCGCCCTTGGTCGCGGTTTTGGTTTCCGCACCATCCTTGATCAGGGCCGTGACAACGCCTTCGGCTTTTTCGGTTTCATAACCCAGGAATTCGGTCGCGCCATCGCGATCATTGATGTCAAACCAGACTTCCTCGGTCGCGGCTTCGCCGGAACCCGACCATGCGGCACGGGCCTTGGCTTTCTGTTCTTCCATTGCGGAAGTAAAGCCGCTTTCATCAATGCCGATCTTGCGCGGTTTAAGCGCATCCTGCGTCAGATCAAGCGGGAAGCCATAGGTGTCATAAAGCTTGAAGGCAACATCACCTGAGAGGGTCGCGCCCTCGCCCATGCCATCGGTCGCGTCATCAAGCATCTTGAGACCGCGGTCCAGCATGGTTTTAAAGCCCTGCTCTTCAAGCTTCAAGGTTTCTTCGATCAATGCCTGCGCACGAACCAGTTCCGGGAAGGCACCACCCATTTTGCGCACCAGTGCCGGGACCAGTTTATACATCACCGGGTCCTGCGTGCCGATCATGTGCAGATGGCGCATGGCGCGACGCATGATACGGCGCAGAACGTTACCACGACCGGCATTGGACGGCAGAACACCATCAGCAATCAGGAAGCTGGTCGAACGCAGATGGTCGGCAACCACGCGGTGCGACACATTATGCGGACCATCGGGATCGGTGCTGGTGGCGTCCGCCGATGCTTCGATCAGCGCGCGCATCAGGTCGATGTCATAGTTATCGTGCTTGCCCTGAAGGACGGCGGCAATACGTTCAAGGCCCATGCCGGTATCAATCGACGGCTTTGGCAAATTGACGCGTTCGCCATTTGCCATCTGCTCGTACTGCATGAAGACGAGGTTCCAGATTTCGATGAACCGGTCGCCGTCTTCGTCGGCACTGCCTGGGGGGCCACCCCAGATTTTATCACCATGGTCAAAGAAGATTTCCGAACACGGACCACAAGGACCGGTATCACCCATCGACCAGAAGTTATCCGAGGTCGGAATGCGAATGATGCGATCATCGGAAAGACCGGCAATCTTTTTCCAAAGACCATGAGCCTCGTCATCGGTGTGATAGACGGTAACCAGCAGCTTGTCCGCCGGGAGGCCGTATTCCTTGGTGATCAGGTTCCAGGCAAATTCAATCGCATTTTCCTTGAAATAGTCGCCGAACGAAAAGTTGCCAAGCATTTCAAAGAAGGTGTGGTGACGGGCGGTATGACCGACATTTTCAAGGTCGTTATGCTTGCCACCGGCGCGCACGCATTTCTGCGAGGTGGTTGCGCGTGAATAATCGCGCTGTTCCTGGCCGGTGAAAACGTTCTTGAACTGGACCATCCCTGCGTTGGTGAACATCAGGGTCGGGTCATTACGCGGTACCAGCGGGCTGGAAGACACGACCTCGTGGCCGTTCTTGCGGAAGAATTCCAGAAACGTGGTGCGGATATCGTTAACGGTCTGCATCTCTCTCCAACCCGGAAAACGCGGAACAATCGCTGCCGCAAACTTGCAGCGCGACTGCCCTATTTAGCGGCTCGGCCCTGTGCTGTCCAGTCGGGGAAAGGCTTTGCGGTGTTTAAGTGACAATTTCTGCATCCGGCACCGCATCGGCACTCCGCCACACCATGATTAAATATGACGACCTAATCAAGAACCGGGCGCATGAAACTGCGCTCGTAACTGATGATGCTGCGGTTGCGTTTTTCAAGTTCTAGTGTCACAACACACTCGTCATCATCAGCCATGCGATTGCGGTAATCCTCATAAGCCCCAAGGCTCGGAAAGCTGAACAGGGCATAAGCGATGTTGCTTGCCCCTTCATGCGGCAGGAAATAGCCGTGATGCGTCCCGCCCATCCGGTTGACTATGGGAATCCAGCGACGGGCATAATCCTCGAACTCGGGGATTTTATGCATGTCGATAACATATTTCAGATAGCAGGTGATCACGGCGGGAGCTTTCGTAAATTCCAGAACGCGTGACGGTTATTTGTCGACGCCTTCCTGAATCTGTTCGCCAAGTTTTTCAACATCGCGGCCAAATCCGGATGCAGTTTCACAGGCTGCAAGCGACATGCCAAAGCCCGCGATCAGGGCCAGTGCCAGAATACGTTTTACAAAGGTCGACATCGTTTTGCTCCTGCCTTTAACGACATGTTGATTTTAAAAGCCGAGATGGGACCAGCTTTGGCCTGACACATCAAACGACTGAAATCGGATGCTATCTTGTCCGGGACGCACCCGGCTGGCAACTCTTTCCTGCATGGGTAATTTAAAAGCCGCACAGAAAAACGGACGTGCCGCAGCACGCCCGTTTCCGTTTGCTCGTTTCGTGTTCTTTGACCGTGATCAGATCGGCGGGCGACGGCCACGCAATGCGTTGACCAGAAGCGACACCACAAACAGCACCAGGAAGACAAAGAACAGGATCTTTGCGATCCCGACAAACGTACCTGCCAAGCCGCCAAAACCAAGGACGGCGGCGACAAGCGCCAGAATGAGACAAAAGACTGCCCAACCCAACATGATGTTATCTCCTTTTCGGTTTTGGCCGCTGGCGGATCACCGGAACCAAGCCCGGTGCCCGTCAGGCATCAGAAAAGCCATTTGGCATTGTGTTATTCGGCTTCGTCCTGAATGGATTCACCGGCATTTTCCATGTCTTTGCCAAAGCCTTCTGCGGTTTCACAAGCAGCAAGGCCAAGCCCCATGCCGGAAATCATTGCAACGGCGAAAAGCTTTTTCCAAAAATCGGACATTTCGGTTTCTCCTGTTTGCTCGACGTGAATTCGTTCACACCTCCCATAACGGGCATAGAACGAAGATGTTCCCACCGCCTTGCAGCAACCCTCTGTTTTGACAGGATTAAGGCAGATCAATCCTCTGGTTTTCGCCAATTTCGGCCAATTTTGATCATTTTGAGGCAAATATATTTTTCGTGCCTCAAACAAAAAACGGGCCCCAAAGGACCCGTTTCATGTGTTCACCGAAAAGCGGTAATCAGCGATCACGCATCATCGTCATTTGACGGTTCATCCTCGCTCATGCTGGTCATCGCCTCGGCGATCAGACCGGCACTTTCCCGAATGCTGCGTTCGATCTCAGCGGTCATTTCCGGATTTTCACGCAAGAAGGTCTTGGCATTCTCGCGACCCTGACCGATCCGGGTCGAGTTATAGGAGAACCACGAACCGGATTTTTCAACGATCCCGGCCTTGACACCAAGATCAAGGATTTCACCCATCTTGGAAACGCCTTCGCCATACATGATGTCGAATTCGACCTGCTTGAACGGCGGGGCCATCTTGTTTTTGACGACCTTCACACGGGTCTGGTTGCCAACGACCTCGTCACGATCCTTGATCTGACCGATCCGGCGAATGTCGAGACGAACAGACGCATAGAATTTAAGCGCGTTACCACCCGTCGTGGTTTCCGGGCTGCCAAACATCACACCGATCTTCATGCGGATCTGGTTGATGAAGATGACCATACAGTTCGAACGCGAAACCGAACTGGTCAGTTTGCGCAATGCCTGGCTCATCAGGCGGGCCTGCAGGCCAACGTGGGTGTCGCCCATTTCGCCTTCAAGTTCCGCACGCGGTACAAGGGCAGCAACCGAATCGACGACCAGCACATCAATCGCACCGGAACGCACCAGCGTATCAGCGATTTCAAGCGCCTGTTCACCGGCATCGGGCTGCGAAATCAGGAGTTCGTCGGTATTCACACCGAGCTTGCGGGCATAACCCGGATCAAGCGCGTGTTCGGCATCGACAAAGGCACAGGTCCCGCCAAGTTTTTGAGCCTCGGCAATCGTATGCAGGGCCAGTGTGGTTTTACCCGAGCTTTCCGGCCCGTAAATTTCGACGATGCGGCCACGCGGCAAACCGCCAATCCCCAGCCCGATATCAAGGCCAAGCGATCCGGTCGAAATGGCTGAAATATCCACCGCACTATCGCGCTGGCCGAGCTTCATGATCGAGCCCTTGCCAAATGCGCGTTCGATCTGCCCAAGGGCGGCTTCGAGTGCCTTCTGCTTATCCATCGTATCTTTATCCACCAAATGCAGCGCGGTCTGAATCATTTTCCGAACTCTCTTATTCCACAGGGCCGGGTAGGATGCAACGCAGGCGGTTCCCCGGTCCTAAATGCGGAACGCCACCGCTAGGTGCCCCGCCGGATAACTGACATTACGCCAACCATTTTCCGGCAAACGCATTGAGAACATAATGCGAACACTTGCACAAAAAAACAGATGTTGCAAGTTTGTTCTCATTTAAGTGGATAAGAATTCGAACCCGAATAAATAAATTTGCCGCCGGGCCTGGGCCAAGCCCGTTAAAGCAATTCAGGCAAAACCGCTTCAGGTCGTGATTTTCAGGTGTTCATGGCGATGTGCATGTCCATGATCGTCATCGCCGTGGTGATGGGCTTCGATATGCAGTTCACCCGGCACGGAATAAAGTTGCCCATGGCGAACGCCCGGCTGCGCCAGAACCTGATCGGCAAACCTGCGAATATCGGCAAGCTTGCCACGCAGGGTGACGCTTTCCAGACAGGTATCATGATCAATGTGGAAATGTACGGTCGAAACGGTCAGATCATGATGTTCGTGCTGCGCACTCATCAGGCGTGACGCCAGCATGCGTTCTTCATGATCATAGACATAATTCAGAACCGCGATGCCAACACCGCCGGTGTCTTCGTCAAGCTTGGTGTTCTGAAGCTTTTCCCGGATCAGATCACGAAAACCTTCGGACCGGTTGGTGTAGCCGCGATGTTCAAGGAAGGCATCAAACGCCTCCATCAAATCGTCTTCGATCGATACCGTCACGCGGGTCATACGAATTCCCTTTCAGAATCATCAGCTTGACTCGTATGAACATTTTTGAAAAGTTCATACCGCCTTTCAACTCCCCTAATCTCCCAAAGGATAGCAGATGTTTCAATCAAAGTTCACAACCCCGCTTGCAATTGCCGCACTGGGGTGCCTGATCGGTTATGGCGCAACGGCCCACGAATTCATCGCCAGCAGTAAAACCCTGCCTGCAAATAGCAAAGACACTGCTGTCTTTATCCTCGATTCGACCCATGTTTTCGGCAGCCCCGAAGAAGCCGAAGCCCCAAAGCATGTAGCCGCACAATTAATCACTCCCTCGACCACCACCGATCTTGATGTTAGCGAAAATGCTGATGCTCCCAATCTGACCGGCACCTTCACCCTGTCCGAAGAAGAACCCGCATGGCTTGTCGGGCATCGTCTGCCGGTCATCTGGTCACAGACGCCAGACGGCTGGAAAGAAGGCGGGCCGGATGTGAACCCGGATGCAGTTGCATCCTCGCGCTTTGAAAAGTTTTCCAAAAACCTGACCGGTGGGGATGGAAATGCCGCTTTTGTTTCAACACCGCTCGGCCACACGCTTGAAATCGTGCCCCTAAGCGATCCGCGTGCAGCAAGCATCGGCGATGATATCGATGTTCAGGTCCGCCTGAACGGGCAGCCCTATTCGACCAGCGTTCTGGCAACCTATGCCGGATTTACCGAAACACCGTCTTCCTACGCCTATTATACCGAAACCATGAGCGACGATCACGGCAGCGGCATTGCCAAAATCCGCGTCACTGCGCCGGGTTTGTGGGTGGTCCGCGTTGCCGCCGATCTTCCCGATGTCGAGGAAGGTGTGGGCGTACACAATCTGCGTGCCACGATGACTTTTGACATTGCGCAATAACATTCCGTCATGATGGCATTTATTCGCCCCAAAATTCTGGCTTTGGCCCTGCTGTTGGCGGGGCCCTTGCCTGCGTTTGCCCACGGTGCCGGATGGCAAATCGATCAAAGCCAGTCCGCGACCGTCTATCAGTTCGGATATACCGATGGCACGGCAATGATGTTTGCCGAAGTCACGATAACCGGGCCGGATGGCAAAACTTGGCAAAAGGGCCGGACGGATCGCACCGGTCGTTTTGCCATTGCGACGCCACCCTTGCCATCCCTGTCATCCT
>CAMPHD010000090.1 GCA_946885765.1 uncultured Thalassospira sp. | reverse complement strand
ATTTGCCGGATCTTGAAGCAGGATTCTGTAACACGCAGAAAACCTTGCTTTAGACCTGCTCAAATGCGTGCTGGGCTCTCATGGTTGCAATGACTCATACGAAAAGGCAATTGAGTGCAAATTCCAGGCATTAATGCTATTTCAGAATTTATTTAATGATCTTAATTGGGGATTTATCCGCATGACGTGGTGCACAATATTTAAGACAGACTGGTATGTCTTTATTTAGGATTATATATACATTCTTAAAAATAAATATATAAGTATTATATATTAATCTTAAATCAAAAAATATGCGTTTAAACAGGCAGAAGCAAGACAGAGTCACAAAAGTGAATCCCAGTCTTAGGACTGATGAGGATCAGGGGTATCCGACGGGGATTTGGGAGCTGAATTTTGCGGGAGGACAGGATACAGCTGCACAGGGGCATCCGAGTTCGACGTGGTTCGGGTATCATTTTTGTGGTTCGAAGTTCGATGACCCAGACGATCACGTAGTTCTTCAATGACTGCACTGATCCGGGCCCGATGCATCGGGTCCTTGCACAATTCAACGAACCGCGTGAAGGCATGGAGTGCCTTTTCGTCTTCGTGCAGTCGGGCATAAAGCGCGCCTAGCTGATGCCAAAGCCCGTCATGGTCGGAAGTGATCAGCAAACTGTTGTCGATAACACGTGCTGCCAAGGCCAATTCGCCCTGTCGAAGCGCCCGTACCTTTATGTTGTTTTGAAGTCGTAACAATATTGCGATGTCGGATGCCTCGCGGTAATGCCCGGGTTGCAATTCCGCATCCAGCCCCTGAAATGCTTTCAGCAATTCGCGCAGTTCAGCCGACCCCAGCGTAATGCCGCCATGGAACGGATCGATCATTTTTCGCGCCCCACCCGACTGCAGGCGAAGCAGGAAGTGACCGGGAAAATCAATACCT
Organism: uncultured Thalassospira sp.; assembly: GCA_946885765.1. The sequence continues at coordinate 9,298 of CAMPHD010000090.1, read as the reverse complement.
GTGATCTCAATCTGGCAACGCTTTGCCGCGTGTATGTAAAGCAGGGCGAGTGCAACCGGTAAACCACGCTTGCGATCAATGACCGACATCAGATCGGCATTGGCGATATCGTCATAATTTTCCGCGTCACCCTGAAACTGGTAGTTCCCGGGAATTACATCCTGCAATGCCTGCACGATAGTATCGACTGATGGATGGCCATGATCATCAGTGCCGGTTTTTTCAGATAGAGTGGCGATTCGATTACGGACATCGTCAGAAATCGTATCAAGCAAATCAAGATAAGCCGAAATGTCACGGTCGGGATCATTTAGCCGGGCAAAGCGGAGGGCAGCCTCGGCGGGGGTTGCATTGGGGTACTGGCCATTACCGTAATCGGTAAGCCATTGGCGATCATTCGCAGTAATGTCTTTTTGCCGATCGATAATAATGCTCAGGTCCTCTGGCGTTGCGGGTCGTCTTTCAGCCGTACATGGCTGACGACGCGCCTGACATAACTGGTACCGCGTGCATGAGCGATGACAAGGTTGCGTTCATGTTCGTTTTGCGCAACGCCCATAATGTGGACAGTACCATTGATGGTCTCGATACTGTAGTTAATCGCATAGACGTCTGTGTCAAACATCAGGGCGGTTTTGATGCGGGTCGTGATCAGAAGATCGCTGGCATTCTCCATAAGACTGCTGCCTTGCCCGACACTGATTTCGTTGATGACGCGGTTCACGCCATTGGCTTGCCATGCCAGTTCAACTGCTTTCAACTCGCTTTCGGTGTTGTCAACCGTACCGGCCAGCAACACTTCACCTTCGACTACTTCGATTTCGATCCGGCGAAACAGGTTTTCATCTTCTGTCAGAAATTTTTGCCAAATCTCGGCCGTGATGGCGGTATCGCTTACTGCCCCGCCAAATCCCCGCTCCTGCATGGCCGCCACACCGGCGGTTGCGCCTGCGCCAATCGCAAGTGATGTACACCCACAAAGTGGTAAAATGGCAGCGATCACCAGAGCCGGTCCGGCCTGCGCAATATAATGTCTGACTTTAACAACACGGTCTTTCGACCGTCGCAATATGCGTGACAGTGATGTCATTAATCGGTTTCTCGCCCCGCTTCCCCCGTCATCTCAACTGCCAATATGAGCGCCGCCGGTTAAGGAGTTTTAAATTCGAAGCGGGTTTGGCCGATTAATGACTTTTTTCGCATGTGAGTTCAGCCCAAAGACCGGGTGTCACGCCAAATGCACGTTTGAAATGCCGGTTAAGGTGACTTTGATCAGCAAATCCCGTTTCACCTGCGATATCGACCAATGGATGGCGAAGGGTAATGAGGGTGCGCGCCTTTTGCAGGCGGCGCATCATCAGATAACGATACGGCGTTGTTGCAAAACAGGCGCGAAATTGACGGATCAGTCGATATCGATCAAGTCCGGTGATGTTTTCAAGCTCATCTGAATGGACAGGTCGATCAAAGTTATCTTCAAGATATTGTCTGGCCCGTTCCATGCGGTCCAGTGCCAGAAACCCGACAGGTTTGATCGGATCTTGGGCGTGACGCCCGAGGCCAGTGGCAATGTCAGAGATAAATTGGTCAATTAGCAGCGGATCGACATCGTCATCAAGATAGGCCAGCACCGAGGCAAGGGTAGCAGCGAGTTCCGGATCGGAAATTACCGGATTTGAAACAAAAGGCAGCGAAGCCGTCTCGGTGCCAAGACCCTGACGGAGCAATGACGGTTCAAGATAGAGCATCCGGTAACGCAGGCCGTCATCGGTTCCTGCACCACCATCATGAAGTTCATCGGGGTGAAGGACAATAACATTACCGGGTTGGCTGGCACGGGAAGAACCACGATAGTTGAAAGTCTGAACACCTTGCATGGTTATACCCAGAGCGTAAGTATCGTGCCGGTGTGGGGCAAACATATTGCCGAAGAAAAGGGCTTCCATTCGTTCAATCCCCGGAAGCGGGGCTGCGGAAATGAAGCGTTCACGTGGTTTGCACAAACGTTCAAGATCGTCCGATACGGTTTGGTTTACAGCATTTTGCATAACGGTTTTCCCGAAAACCTCCGGAACCTCAAAATCAACGGATGCACAAATGTTTGATACCAAAGTCGCCATTGTTCTTCGAAACGATCTGGAAAATTGGCAATCGCTGAATGTGACGGCATTTTTGATGAGTGGAATCGTTGCCCAGTTCCCAGATATTATCGGGGAACCCTATATTGATCGCGACAAGAATATTTATAACCCGTTGTCGCGACAGCCAGCCATCGTTCTGGCGGCGGATCAAGCCACAATCGCAAAGGTTCATCGTCGCGCACTGGAACGCGGGGTGACCACATCGCTTTATGTGGAGGAAATGTTTTCAACTGGTCATGACGCCGCCAATCGGGAAGTTTTTGGCCAGTTTTCGCCAGATGATGCAAAGGTTGTCGGCATTGCCCTGCGGGCGGAAAAACGGGTGACGGATAAAATCATCAAAGGTGCAAAAATGCATCCCTGACGGCCGGTATTCCATTCCCGCTTACAACATCCACGCGTTTTTGAGGTGCTTGAGACGCCACCCGTTGCTGATTGCAATGATGTCAAAACGCAAATCGCCATGATGGCCGATTCGTGTGGCAAAAGTTGAAAGTGCCTGTGCGATACGTTGCTGCTGTCTGGGGCGTAATGCATTCAGGGCATCGTCAATATTGCTGCGATTTTTAACCTCGACAGCGGCGATCAGATCGCCCTTTCGGGCAATGATATCGATTTCCCCGACCGGGCAGCGAAACCGGGTTGCGAGGATGCGGTAACCGCATACCCGCAGCCATAAGGCGCATATCCATTCTGCACGTCGACCGGCTCGTTCGGCCTTGCGCCGATCATATACGCCTGTATTGCGACGAGCTGTCCGGCTGAATTTCATGGCTATGACCCGGACGGTTTGGAAAGCTCAAGCGCACGATTATAAAGGTCACGCTTTTTCAGGCCGGTCTCCTTGGCAAGTTGATCGGCGGCTTCTTTGGTCCGGAGGGTTTTCAGAAGTTCAATCAGACGTGCATCAATATCATCGGCATCGGGTTCGGCGTCCTGTTCGTTCTGCGGGCCGACGATCACAACGATTTCACCCTTGGGTGCGCCTTCGGTGGCGTAGTGAGCGGCCAGATTGCCGAGTGTTTCCGTTCGGACTTCCTCAAACATCTTTGTCAGTTCGCGGGTGACAGCAGCTTCACGTGTATCGCCCAACATTTCGGCCATATCAGAAAGACTGCCCGCCAGCCGTTTGGGACTTTCAAGAAAGATCAGGCTTCCGGGGATGTTGGAAAAGCGTGCCAGTTCCTTTTTGCGGGCCGAAGTTTTGGGGGGCAGAAAGCCGGCATAAAAGAAATGATCGCTGGGAAGCCCCGACAAAATAAGGGCGACAATCGGTGATGAGGCACCGGGAGCGGCGGTAACGTTAAAGCCCTCGGTCTTGCAATCACGCACCAGTTTGTAGCCTGGGTCGTTGATCAGTGGCGTTCCTGCATCGGAAATCAGGGCAAGCGCCTGTCCCTTGCCAAGGCGATTCCTGATTTCGGGGCGCATTTTGGCAGCGTTCTGTTCGTGATAGGCGATCCGCTTGGTTTTCACCCCATATCGCGACAGTAATTTACCGGATGTTCTGGTGTCTTCGCACAGAATAATGTCGGCGCGTTTAAGGATATCGAGCGCACGAAACGTAATATCGCCCAAATTACCGATTGGAGTAGCGACAAGATAAAGACCAGATGAAAGTGGCAAGAGTCGTTCATCCGGTTTACTTGATCCGTCGCGCGCATTACCCTGCGTGCGAAACGAGCTATCGGGAGGTGAGAGTGGGTTTTCCGAAACGTCATCCGTTGCAGAATCTGGACGGGAATTCGGCATGGTGCCGGGTCGCACGCCGGACGGCATCTGTGGTGGTCCTTTCGCTGGGGCTTGCAGCATGCAGTGGCACCACGAGTATCACGGACCTGTTGGGCATGCAACGGGATGGGGCACCTGTAGAAACGGCGAATGACCCGACGCGGCCGCCTGATCAGGGGCTTCTGACTGATGCAAATCCCTGGCAGGGTGATGCCGCCCTGCCCGAAGGGGAAGGTCAGGAAATACTGACACTTTATAATGACGAAGCGGCATTGAATGAAAAGCGTGTCGCGATTTTGCTGCCACTATCGGGCCCTAACGAGGAACTGGGGCGCGCCATGCGCCATGCGGCCGAACTGGCGATGTTTGACATTGCGGGTGACGATTTCGTTCTGATGCCGATTGATACGGCAGGAACGTATCAGGGCGGACAGGCAGCAGCCCATCAGGCGATCAATGCCGGTGCGAAAATGATCCTTGGTCCGCTTTTTGCCGAATCGGTTAGTGGTGCCAGCGAAATTGCCAAAGCCGCCGGTGTTCCCGTGATTGCGTTCTCAAACAATCAGCGGGTTGCTGAAAGCGGCGTCTGGGTCAACGGATTTGTGCCAGAAGACCAGATTGCGCGCGCAGCCGGGTTTGCAACGACACGAGGCAAATATCGTTTTGCGGCTTTGTTACCGCAAAACGATTATGGCAGACAGATCGCAGGGGCACTTCAGGGTATAGTGTCGCGGGTTGGGGGCAGTCTTGGCCGGGTCGCGTTCTATGCACCGGGTTCCGAAAACCTGGAACAGACGATCCGCGATTTTGCCAATTACGATGCACGACGTGCCAATTTGCGGGCACGCAAGCGCGAGTTGGAGGCAGATGGTTCGGCAGCGTCCCAGCGTGCTTTGAAGCGGCTTGAAGGTGTTGATACACTGGGTGAACTTGATTTCGATGCTTTGATACTGCCTGCGACGGGGGGCGAACTTCGTCAGGTTTCGGCCCTTCTGGCCTATTTTGATGTCGACGGTGCACAGATTCAGTTCATCGGGACATTCGGCTGGAACGATCCGGGCCTGTTTTCCGAGCCAGCACTCAAGGGCGGTATATTTGCTGCACCGGATCCGGAAAACTGGAAACTGTTTTCAGACCGTTTCAAGCGAACCTTTGGTGAACAGCCGCCGCGGATTTCCAGTCTGGCCTATGACAGTGCGGCCCTTGCCGCGGTGTTGTCCCGCGATTCCGGTGATATGACCCGTGAAGCGGTGACCAATCCCAACGGTTTTGTCGGGGTGGACGGTATTTTCCGTCTAACCGCACAGGGACGTTCGGAGCGGGGCTACGCTGTCATGCAAATCCAGCCTGATGGTGCCAAAGTCGTGGCACCGGCACCGGCGGCATTTGATCAGGTCTTCTGATCCGACCGGACACCAAAAGCTTTAAATTGATACAGGACGTCCGCCGATTATGCTTCGGCGGACGTTTTGTCTTTATAGTTGCACAGATCATTGACAATGCAGTCCGCACAGCGTGGCTTACGCGCTTTGCAGATATAACGTCCGTGCAAGATCAGCCAGTGATGGGCGTGGGTCATGAAACGTGCCGGGACCTTCTTCAAAAGGCCCTTTTCAACGGCAAGCACGTTTTTACCGTTTGCCATACCCGTCCGGTTGCCCAGCCTGAAAATATGCGTATCGACAGCCATGGTATGTTCGCCCCATGCAATGTTGCGGACAACATTGGCTGTTTTTCGACCAACACCGGGCAGTTCTTCAAGCGCGTCCTGATCGTTGGGGACGATCCCTCCATGCTTTTCAACAAGTAAGCGTGCTGCCGCCATGACATTCTTGGCCTTGCCGCGATAGAGCCCGATGGTTTTGATATGCTCAATCAGAGCTTCTTCACCAAGATCCAGCATGTCCTGTGGTGTTTTGACAATCTGAAACAGCTTCTTGGTGGCTTTGTTGACACCAACATCGGTTGCCTGCGCCGACAGGGCAACAGCGACCAGAAGCGTATAGGGATTGGTGTAATCCAGTTCCCCTTTCGGTTCCGGGTCGACGTCCGAAAGACGCTGGAAAAATTCTTCTATGGCGGCTTTGCTCATCGGGCGGGACATGGGTCTTTATCTCTGTGTTGATGCCGCATTTTGCGGTCATTTTCGGGATGTTCGGAGGTTGACTTCCTCTATCACCGGTCTGATCTCTTGATATCGAAATATATAAACTGCCGCTTGGCAAAGGTCGAATTTTGATTGCGACTGATCTGGAAGCGTTCCAGAATTGACAGATTGGAAACGCTGCAAACCGGTCGATTACGATGCCAGCCGTACCAAGAACCGAAAAACCGATATTTCGCATCAATCTGCGCCCGCCACGTTCGTTAAGCAGGCGGGCAGCGCGCAATATTGTTGTGATACTGGCATGCGTCACATCATCAATCGGTTTGATTTTCTGGGCTGTTGGTGCCTGGCCGGTAGTCGGGTTTTTGGGCGTTGATGTGATCCTGCTGACGCTGGCCTTTCATTTCAGTTTTCGCGCGGCAAGGGTAGAAGAACGGATCGAACTTCGCCGGGACAATCTACGTGTTACCAGAATTTCTGCACGGGGCACGCGGCAGGAATTTGATTTTCAGCCCTATTGGCTTCAGGTTGTGCTGGAACGTGGTGAAGATGATCAATGCGAACTTTATTTGCGATCACATGGCAAGCGTTTCGAGATCGCAGGATTTCTCGGTGCCGAGGAAAAGACGGATCTGGCCGGGAAGCTTGATCGTTTGTTGCGTCAGGCGCGATGCCATCCCGACCTGCAGCCAGCGGGATTGTCCTGAAATCAAGGCGCGGCGGTGTTTTGCGCCACTTTCCAAGCGGCTTTGCAGTCTCGGCAATCCCGATATGCTTTGAGTGAATTTCCCCATAACTAATTGCAAAAACAGTCTGGAAAGATGCAATTTTGGTTGTGAAATTGCTTCCGGAACGGGTTCCGGAGATCGGATTCCGCGTTTCAGAGTAAAATTCACCCGAGATTCCCCGTTTTCACCGCTTGCGAGTTTTTGATGACTTTCATATATAGGTGCGCGGGGTAATTACCCCACGAAATTTGAGACTATTACAACCATTGGTCCCAGGAGGTCCTGCGCAGCGCTTAGAACGTGAAGGCTGCGGGACGGACCGGCCGCTAAAAGAGGAACTTACTATGGGCAAGATTATCGGTATCGACCTTGGCACCACCAACTCCTGCGTCGCAGTCATGGACGGCAAAGAAGGCCGCGTGATCGAGAACAGCGAAGGTGCCCGTACCACTCCGTCGATGGTTGCTTTCACCAATGATGGTGAGCGCCTTGTCGGTCAGCCTGCGAAACGTCAGGCTGTGACCAACCCGGAAAACACCCTGTTTGCGATTAAACGTTTGATCGGCCGTCGTTACGGCGACCCGGAAGTCGAAAAAGATAAAGACCTTGTCCCGTACAAAATTGTCGCGGGCGAGAATGGTGACGCATGGGTTGAAGTCAATGGCGAGAAAATGGCACCGAGCCAGATCGCAGCCATGGTGCTTCAGAAGATGAAGGAAACCGCAGAAGCCCATCTGGGTGAGCCGGTAACCGAAGCCGTTATTACCGTTCCGGCATATTTCAACGACAGCCAGCGTCAGGCAACCAAGGACGCCGGTAAAATTGCCGGTCTTGAAGTCAAACGCATCATCAACGAGCCGACCGCAGCAGCACTGGCTTATGGTTTGGACAAGAAAGATGGTGGCACCGTGGTCGTTTATGACCTTGGTGGCGGTACCTTTGACGTCTCGGTTCTCGAAATCGGTGACGGTGTCTTTGAAGTTAAGTCGACGAACGGCGATACTTTCCTTGGCGGCGAAGACTTCGATAAAAACATCATCGATTACCTTGCTGACGAGTTCAAAAAAGAACAGCAGATCGACCTGCGTAAAGACCGTCTGGCACTTCAGCGCCTGAAAGAGGCTGCCGAGAAAGCCAAGATCGAGCTTTCCTCGTCGATGCAGACCGAAGTGAACCTGCCGTTTATCACGGCTGACGCATCAGGCCCGAAACACCTGAACATCAAGCTGTCGCGGGCGAAGCTTGAAAGCCTCGTTGGTGACCTGATCGAACGCACGATGACCCCGTGCAAGGCGGCCCTGAAAGACGCCGGTATCACCGCAGGTGAAATCGACGACGTGATTCTGGTTGGCGGTATGACCCGTATGCCGAAGGTTCAGGAACGCGTTAAAGAGTTCTTTGGTCGTGAACCGCACAAAGGTGTGAACCCGGATGAAGTTGTTGCCCTTGGTGCCGCCATTCAGGGTGGTGTCCTGCAGGGTGACGTCAAAGACGTTCTTCTGCTTGACGTTACCCCGCTGTCGCTGGGTATCGAAACCCTTGGTGGCGTATTCACCCGACTGATCGACCGCAACACCACGATCCCGACCCGCAAGTCGCAGACTTTCTCGACCGCGGAAGACAATCAGACGGCTGTGACCATCCGTGTCTTCCAGGGTGAACGTGAAATGGCTGCTGACAACAAGATGCTTGGCCAGTTCGATCTGGTCGGTATCCCGCCGGCACCGCGTGGCGTTCCGCAGATCGAAGTGACCTTTGACATTGATGCCAACGGTATCGTTAACGTGTCTGCCAAAGACAAGGCGACCAACAAGGAACAGCAGATCCGCATTCAGGCATCTGGTGGTCTTGGCGATGACGAGATCGAAAAAATGGTCAAGGACGCCGAAGCCAATGCGGAAACCGATAAAAAGCGCAAAGCGCTTGTCGAAGCCCGCAACCAGGCGGAGGCCGTCATCCATTCGACCGAGAAAAACCTTGCCGAACACGGTGACAAGGTTGATGCCGGTGCGAAATCGATGATCGAAGACGCTCTTTCGGCGCTTAAAGAAGCCAAGGACGGCGAAGATCCGGAAGCGATCACCACGAAGGTTAATGAACTTCAGCAGGCTGCAATGAAACTTGGCGAAGCCATGTATCAGGCACAGCAGGCAGAAGAAGGTGGCGAAGGTGAAGCTGCTGATGCATCTGCCCAGGCCGATGATGGTGTTGTTGACGCCGACTTTGAAGAAGTCGATGACAGCAAAAAAGACAAGTAAGGCGACCGCAGAGGTCGTCTTGAACGACGCCCTGTAAATAAAAATCGGGCCGTTCCGGACGCAGATAATTGCGGGAACGGCCCGACCGTGTTTCGGAGTTACAGATGGCGAAAGAAGATTATTACGAGCTGTTGGGTGTTGGCAAAGATGCCGACGCAGCCACGCTTAAAGGCGCCTATCGTAAACAGGCGATGAAGTATCATCCGGATAAAAATCCGGGCGATACCGAAGCCGAAGTAAAATTCAAGCAAGTCAACGAAGCCTATGAAGTCCTGAAAGATCAGGAAAAGCGTGCTGCCTATGACCGGTTTGGTCATGCTGCGTTTGAGCAAG
>CAMPHD010000089.1 GCA_946885765.1 uncultured Thalassospira sp. | reverse complement strand
ATATAGAGCCCTACACAATCCAGATCAAAATCAATGTAACAAAACATGCATCCTTCGTTCAAATCAAACCGAATTGTCTATTTTTTGGTCTCAGATGCGACTACTTTACCATCCATCCTAGTTTTATCCTGTTTATAAAATTTAAGTAGAATTGACATATTGAATAACAGTCTTGTTTGACTATATCTTCGAAATAATGCAAAAGCATTGTCTATTCGTAATGACGAAGGAATTATTTCAAGATGACCGATGCTGAAAACAGCGTTCTGGACCGCGACGAACTGCTACAGATGACTGTTGATATCGTTTCTGCTTATGTCAGCAACAATGCAATTGCATCTGCACAGATTCCCGAATTGATTTCGACGATTTTCAATTCGCTTGACGATTTGCGTGAAGTCGAAACCGTTGAAGAAGAAGAGCCGTTGAAACCGGCGGTTCCAATCCGCAAATCGATTGGCGATGATTACATCATTTGCCTTGAAGACGGCAAAAAGCTCAAAATGCTCAAGCGCCATCTTCGGACAACCTATAACTTGACCCCGGAAGAATACCGGGCGAAATGGGGCCTGCCGTCAGATTATCCGATGGTTGCACCGAACTATGCCAAACAGCGTTCGCAGTTTGCCAAGAAAATAGGTCTGGGTCGCAAGGCGAAGTAACTGCCTGCCCTTTTTCTTTTATCCGGCAGGCAACAAAAAAGCCCGGCATGACGCCGGGCTTTCTGCTGATCAGAATATCTGATTAGTTGATATAATCGTACTGCCCATCACGCCATTCATAAATAACGTAACCTGGCATTGCAACGTCACCTTTACTATCAAAGGCAATCGAACCTAGAACCGTGTCAAAACTGTCACCACTCTTTAGTTCCGAGACAACTGCATCAAGATCGGTGGCGCCAGCCTTTTCAACAGCTTGTGCCCATGCCTGAATAGCGCCATATGTATACAGCGTGTACCCTTCAGGAACATAGTCGTTGCTTTCGAAGTATTTTACCAAATCGGCGTTACGCGGATCATCTTCGAGTTTCGGGCCATTGGTAAACAAAGTACCAGCACCTGCATCCCCCGTGATCGACCAATATTCAAGAGAATTGAGCGCATCTCCTGACATAACCAGCGTATCCATGCCTTGACTGCGCATCTGACGAACGATCAGACCAAGTTCGGTGTGATAACCACCGTAATACAGGATATCAACGCCTTCGGATTTCAGCTTGGTTACCAGAGCCGAGTAATCTTTCTCGCCCGGAGTGATGGCTTCGTACATGACTTCTTCAACGCCAGCCGCGTTCAGGTTTTTCTTGGTCTCGTCAGCAAGACCTTTGGAATAAGCCTGTTTGTCATGAACAATGGCGATTTTCTTGTCGCCATAATTTTCAGCAAGATATTTACCGGCAACTTCGCCCTGCTGGTCATCACGACCGCAAACACGGAAAACATTATCCATATCACGTTCAGTAAGGGTTGGGCTGGTCGAAGCCGGAGAAATCTGAAGAATTCCTTCTTCGAAGTAAACTTCAGAAGCCGGGATCGAGGAACCCGAGCAGAAGTGACCAGCGACAAGGGCAACCCCCTTGCTAACGAGCTGGTTTGCAACAGCAACAGCCTGTTTCGGATCGCAAGCGTCATCACCGATTTCGAGAACGACTTTTTCGCCGTTAACGCCACCGGCAGCATTGAGGTCTGCAACCGCTTTCTGGGCACCCTGGGTCATCTGTTCGCCAAAGGCGGCGTACGGGCCGGTCATCGGACCAACGGTCGCGATAACGATGTCTGCTTTTGCTGCACCCATCGAGAGGACAAGCGCGGAAGCAGTTGCCAGAAGGCCGAGCTTGGTTTTCGACATAAGAGAAGTCTCCCTGTTCCAAAGGTTGATCCCGTCACCATGACAGAACCATCTTTTTCGGACCCTAAACCGGCTCGTTTTTTTGTCGATTACCGGTTTCGGCTCCCTGTACTTTAACACCCCAGAATTGGTGTGCAATAGTACTAAACACTGCATTGCCAACAATTTAGCAATGCGATGGTGACAGCGAACCGTCACCACCGAAAAGTTTAGACATCAGCCCCTTCGCGTGCGCGGAAACCGAACGGCCCCACACGCTCATAAAGCCATGGATACTGTGACAGCATCTTGTTGACCCGGGTAACGCGAAACGCAGCAGCCAAGATTGCAAACAGGATAACGGTATCGAAGATGTATCCCGTAAGCGACAATAGCTCGCCTTCAAACAAAGCGAAGGTCATGAAGCGGTCCGTTGCCCCCAACAGTAACGCGTAAGGGTAAAGCTGATGAAACGGTCGCCAGGTATTGGCAATCGCCTGCCCCGTCATGAACGCGCAGAAGCCCATCAGGATCACGGTCATTCCGATTGTGACACCAGTGCTGGTACCTGTAATCGCTTCCATATCCGTCCTCCTAGTGACCACCCTCGAGATAGGCCGCCCGAACTTCCGGATTTGCCAGAAGTTCTGCACCAGTACCCGAGAGAGTGATATTGCCGTTGACCATCACATAACCGCGATGGGCAAGTTTAAGCGCGTGAAACGCATTCTGTTCGACAAGAAAGACCGTAACCTTCTTTTCGTGGTTGATCTTCTTGATCGTCTCGAAAATCTGCTTCACGACAAGCGGCGCAATCCCGAGAGACGGCTCATCAAGCAGCAACAATCGCGGGCGGCCCATCAGAGCACGACCAATTGCCAGCATCTGCTGTTCACCACCCGACATTGTGCCGGCACGCTGGTTGATACGTTCCTTCAGGCGCGGGAATAATTCGAACACCATCTCAAGATCCTCTTCGAAGTATTTCGGATCCTGGGTGCTTGCCCCCATCTGAAGATTTTCATAAACCGACATGCGCGGGAAAATCCGGCGCCCTTCGGGTGACTGCTGAATACCAAGACGGCAAATCTCATGCGTTGGCATGCGACTGATATCCTGACCTTCAAACAGAATACGCCCTTTTGACGCCTGCGGTGATCCGCAGCATGTCATCAGCAAGGTCGTCTTGCCGGCACCATTGGCGCCAATCAGCGTGACGATCTCGCCTTCGTTGACTTCCATATCAATGCCCCTGAGGGCTTCGATATTGCCATAGAAGGTGTGAACACCTTCAATTTTCAGCATGGACATATCGATCTGCTCCCTCGCTACGCATTCGGATCAAGATGAAGGTCGGCAGCGACTTCCGGCGGCAGCTCATCGTCTTCTTCCTCACCGAGGTAAGCACGAATAACTGCCGGATCGTTTTTGATTTCGTCAGGATTGCCATCGGCAATCTTTTTACCGTAATCAAGCACGATCACATGATCGGAAATCTTCATGACGACGCTCATGTCATGTTCGATCAACAAAAGGCCGATCCCCTGATCGTCGCGGATGCTTTGCAACAGAACGTTGAGCTCCGCAGATTCACGGGGGTTAAGGCCTGCTGCCGGCTCGTCAAGACACAGCAAGGAAGGATTGACGCACATCGCACGCGCAATCTCGAGACGACGCTGGGAACCATAGGGCAGGTTACCGGCATTCCAGTCAGCCTGATCATACAGGCCAACCTTGTTGAGCCAGAACTTGGCGGTTTCAAGCGCTTCTTTCTCGGCACTGGTATAGCGACCAAGATTGAAAAGCCCTGCCAGCGAAAAGGCGGATGCCTCCATAAGCTGGTTATGCTGGGCGACAACCAGGTTTTCCAGAACGGTCATGCCTGTGAACAGGCGAATGTTCTGGAAAGTACGTGCCACACCATTGTTGCGCGGAATGCGGAAACCTTCCATACGTTCGAGCAAACGCGGTCCGTCATTGGCATAAAGCGTCAGACGTCCCTCGGTCGGAACATAGAACCCGGTAAGGCAGTTGAAAACCGTGGTTTTCCCTGCCCCGTTCGGGCCGATGATTGCCGTAATCTCACGCTTTCTTGCGGTAAACGAAAGATCATCAATGGCAACCAGACCGCCAAAGCGCATGGTAAGGTGTTCGACTTCAAGCTGTACGTTGTCGGTCATTTGACTTCTCCGGCAACTTTTTCTTCCTTGCTCATATTCAGCAGGATGGTCGGATCACGGAAAGACAGCAATCCGCGCGGACGCCACAACATGATGGCAACCATACCAGCCCCGAAAATCAGCATGCGATATTCGGCGAGTTCACGGAACATTTCCGGGAAACCAATCATCACAATCGCGGCAAGAACCACCCCGATCTGACTGCCCATCCCCCCCAGAACAACGATGGCCAGGATCACGGCAGATTCAAGGAAGGTGAAGCTTTCAGGACTGATGAAGCCCTGACGAGTTGCAAAGAATGCGCCGGCAAAGCCGCCAAACATTGCACCGATGGCAAATGCCGACAGTTTGGTGTTTGTCGGGTTGATCCCCAGCGAACGGCAGGCGATTTCGTCTTCGCGCAACGCTTCCCATGCACGACCGATAGGCAGTTTGCGCAAACGTACAGTGACAAAGGCCGTCACAAGTGCCAGCACAAGTATCAGATAATACAGGAAGATCAGGCGATGCATCGACGAGTATTCAAGGCCAAACAACTCGTTGAATCCCAGCATGCCATCAGGAACACGGCGGCTGAAATCGGCAAAGCCGAAGAAACTTGGACGCTCAATTGAAGAAATCCCGTCCGGGCCGCCTGTCAGATCATACCAGTTGATCAGAATGACGCGGATAATCTCGCCAAAGCCAAGGGTGACAATTGCAAGATAGTCCCCGCGCAATCGCAGAACCGGAAAACCAAGGATGATGCCGAAGCTTGCGGCAAATATGCCAGCAAGCGGAAGACATAACCAGAAGCTGAGGTCGAAATTCTGTGACAGCAAGGCATAGGAATACGCACCAACCGCATAGAATGCGACATAACCGAGATCAAGAAGCCCGGCCAAGCCAACAACGATATTCAGCCCCCATCCCAGCATGATGTAAATCATGACGAGTGTCGCAAGGTCGATCGCAGAACGATTTTCACCAAACAGGAATGGATAGATTAGGAAGAACAGAATTCCAACCGCACCGATTTTTTTGGTGTTGGTACGATAAGCCAGCTGAATTTTCGCCGAGATCTTTGGTGCGCTATCTTCCTCGACCGGCCCCGTTTTTTTCATGCTGAAATAGGCGATGGCAAAAACGATGACGAGAAACGCCACAGAGACCACAATGCTGGTAGCGCTACTTAGCGCCATGTCAATAAAGACAGGATGAACCCAGCGGTCATCAAGTTCGCGGAACCGGACAAACATCTCGAAAACCGTCACCGCAGCAACAGTTATCAGTACAGCCTGCCCGATACGGGAAATATGTTCGCGACGCACAATCAATGCCAAACGGCCGATGATGGTCGCAACAATGGCTGTCAGCACAAGATCCCAACGAACGGCGAGTTCCAGACCTGTCGGACGGTCAACCGTTTCGACACCAAGAATCATGACTGACATCAACAGTGCGATCACGGCAAAAAACGCAAGTTCCTTGACGATATCTGCACCGGAAGTTCGTGAAGAAGTAAGAAGAGACGACATCAGACTTTCTCCACTTCCGGCTTACCAAGCAGACCCCACGGACGGAAGATCAGCACGAGAACCAGAATACCGAACGTCGCAACGTCCTTGTATTCGATCGTGAGATATCCCGACCAAAATGCTTCGATCAAACCAATCAGGAGGCCACCAAGCATTGCGCCCGGAAGTGAACCGATCCCGCCCAGAACGGCCGCAGTGAACGCCTTAACACCGGCAAGGAAGCCGATATAGAAGTCGATCACACCGTAATACAGAGTAACCATCATGCCTGCGACAGCAGCCAAGGCAGCACCCATGACAAAGGTCGTGGAGATCGTGCGGTCAACGTTGACACCAAGAAGGCCTGCCATCGTGCGATCCTGCTCACAGGCGCGCTGGGCGCGACCCAATGAGGTTTTCGCAATCAGCGTCGAGAACACAACCATAAGCACGAAGGTCAAAATAATAATGACGATCTGCATATAGCTGAGCTGAACGTTGAAATTCGGGCTTTCCATCAGGGTGATGCCACCCTCAATCAGTGGCTGCATCGGCTTCACGCGGGCACCCTGCGAAATCTGAACGAAGTTCTGCAGGAAGATCGACATGCCGATGGCCGAAATCAGCGCTGCAAGACGGAATGATCCACGCAGCGGCCTGTATGCAATACGTTCAACGCCCCACCCATAGATAGAGGTGAGCACCATTGACACGAACAGCATCAAAAGAAGTGTAAGCGGAAGTATACCGCTGATCCCTGCTGCCTGACAGATCAGGAAGGTAATCAGGGAATGAAACGCGCCCAGCATATAGATTTCGCCGTGCGCGAAGTTGATCATACCGATGATGCCGTAGACCATCGTGTAGCCGATGGCGATCAAACCGTAGATGGCTCCCAGCGTCAGACCGTTGATCAATTGTTGTAAGAAATAAGCCCAATCCATTGCACAACCTTAGATTTGGCACAGACAAACGAGGTCTTCGACCGACTGGCTGAAGGTGCAAAACAAGATACAGCTGTATTGATTGGATGAGACCAAGTCTCCCCATTGCCCCCTAGCAAACCTCCGAAGCCTCCGTCTTTTTGTTATCGGGTTTTCCCCGGTTCTAGCTTTTGGGCACGACCATTCTTATTGTGGTTCATTATCCAAAAGCGCGATTAGAGCACAAACCTTAGACACATGAGGTCGAAGGCTGCAAGCAGCTTTGATAAATTGGTCAAAAACACCAAATCGTATTTCATTCTTAGAATAAAACACCAACGCCACCGAATGCATTGCTCTTTATATTGTATACTTTATCCCTTATTGAGGACGTATTCAAGTTTTTGTACCGCGACGCGCTTGAGTTGCTCCGGATTCCTTGAAACCGGACCGGCAACAGTCACCTCGATTCCCGTTTTTCCATCAATTGCCGTACAACGCAGATAGTTTCCAACCTGTCTCAATTCGAAATAGATTTCGCGCGGTACACTGTTTCTTGTTGTCATTCATCAATCCGGGAATTTCTGTATCGGCATTTTCATCGTCAACCTGCACAAATCTACCACTAATGCAGGCCACGGTATTCATAAAAAACAGGCCCGGCAAATACCGGGCCTGCATAATACACTTCACAATGCCGTAACGTTACTTGTCTCCATCCAGCATTTTGACAATTGCCGAGAAATCCATCCCGCCATTTCCACCATTCGAATAAAGGGCATACAGGCTTTCGGCCAATGCTCCCATCGGTGTTGTCGCGCCAGACGATGCCGCGGCCTGCTGCGCCAGCTTCAGATCTTTGAGCATCATGTCCACGGCAAATCCCGGTTGATAATCGCGATTTGCTGGCGACGTCGGGACCGGTCCCGGTACAGGGCAATAACTGGTCAATGACCAGCACTGACCTGATGCTTTTGACGAAATATCAAACAGCTTCTGCGCATCAAGCCCCAGACGCTTTGCCAGCATAAAGGCCTCGGACACCGCAATCATGCTGACGCCAAGCACCATGTTGTTGCAAATCTTTGCCGCCTGCCCGGCCCCGCTGGTGCCTGCGTGAATGATATTGCGGCCCATTCCTTCAAGAACCGGCTTCGCACGATCAAAATCGCCATCATCGCCACCGACCATGAATGTCAGTGTTCCGGCAGTAGCCCCGGCAACCCCACCAGAGATCGGCGCATCAACTGCACCAAGACCTTTGGCCTTCGCCAGTTCGGCCGCCTTGCGTGCGGCATCAACTTCTATGGTGGAGCTATCAATCAAAAGAGTGCCCGCCTTGGCATTGGCAATCACGCCATCTGGTCCGTCATAAACTGACAGGACGTGCTTTCCAGCGGGAAGAACCGTGACAACGAATTCGACATCCTTTGCCGCATCGGCAACCGTCGATGCCTTGGTTGCACCCGATTCAACCGCCTTGCTGACTGCGGCTTCGGACAAATCAAAAACCTTCAGCGAATGACCAGCCTTGATCAGGTTGGCCGCCATCGGCCCACCCATATTTCCCAGACCGATGAAACCGATTTTCGCCATTTGGAGTCTCCTCTGATTTCTCGATGATCGAGATTCTGTTTTGATTTCTGTCAGTTACAGAACCAGTCAGAACTGCAACTTCAACTCTTTATCTTCAGGTAAAAGGTCAAAATATGCCGCCACATCGCGCGGATCGACCTGACCAATATCGGCGTGTTGCCATCTTGGACTGTGATCCTTGTCAACAATCACCGCACGGACTCCTTCGAACAGATCGGGCATACGAACGGTGCGCTGTGACAAACGGAATTCCATCGCCAGATCCTGCGCCAGCGTCATGTCGCGTCCCTGACGGATCTGTTCGAACGTCACGCAAACAGCAATTGGCGATTTGCTTCGCAGTATTTTGGCCGTTTCTTTGGCAAAATCAGTCGAAGACGCATCAAGTGCGGCAAAAATATCTGCCACCGTATCGACCCCAAACAATCGGTCGATTTCAGTGCGCAGCGGTTTCAGAACACCCTCTTCACCTTTTACATGATGATCATCCAGAACCTTCTTCACCGCAGCAAAAGGATCATTTCCACCCTTTATGGCGGATAGTTCCGACTTCAGCGCAGCAATATTTTCGCTATTCACATGATGGGTTGCCAAACCGGCATAAAGGCAATCTGACGCCTTGGTCCGGGCACCTGTCAATCCAAGATACAGGCCGATCTGCCCCGGGCAACGGGACAGAAAATAACCGCCCCCGACATCGGGGAAGAACCCGATCCCGGTTTCCGGCATGGCAAACAATGTACGTTCCGTCACCACCCGGAAATGCCCATGTACCGAAACCCCGACGCCCCCGCCCATCGTAATGCCGTTCATCAAGGCGACGTAGGGCTTGGGATATGTGGCAATATAATTGTTCAGGCAGTATTCCCGCCGATAGAAAGCATCAAGCAGCGCATCGTCATCACGTTTTCGCGCATCATAAAGTCCGCGAATGTCGCCACCGGCACAAAAGGCCTTTTCTCCCGCCCCTTCGATCACGATTGCAACCGTCGCATCGTTTTCCCATTCACGAAGTTTGGCTGTGATCGCATCAACCATCGGCAGATCAAGCGCATTCAATGCCTTGGGGCGGTTTAACAGGATATGACCGATGGCCCCGTCTTTCGAGAAAACGACGGATGCCTCATTGCCATGTGGCGAACTTGTCGCGTTTTCGTTGCTCATAAATCAATCCTTTAACGCGGCACGTGAGATGATCAGGCGCATGATTTCGTTGGTCCCTTCCAGAATCTGGTGAACCCGAAGATCGCGCAGAAGCCTTTCAATCGGATATTCGCGGATATAGCCATATCCACCATGAAGCTGTAGCGCTTCATTACATACCCTGAACCCGATATCCGTGCCGAAACGTTTCGCCATAGCGCAAAACTGTGTTGCATCCGGTGCCTTGTTGTCCAGTTTCCAGGCTGCTTTGTGCAACATCAATCGTGCTGCCTCAAGCTCGGTCACCATGTCAGCATATTTGAACTGCAAGGCCTGAAACTGATCAAGCGTTTTGCCAAACTGCTTGCGAACCTTCATGTGATCGCGCGCATGGTCCATCGCGGCACGGGCACCACCAATAGAACAGGCCGAGATATTAAGCCGACCGCCATCAAGTCCCATCATGGCAAATTTGAAGCCCTCGCCTTCGTCACCCAACCTGTTTTCGACCGAAATTTTGCAGTTGCTGAAAATCACGGCTGATGTCGGCTGGCTGTTCCAGCCCATTTTTTCTTCCAGCTTGCCAAATGACAGGCCTTCGGCATCTTTCGGGATGATAAAGGTTGATATGCCCTTCGGGCTGTCATCACCGGTTCGCGCCATGACAATATAAACGTCACTGCGCGATCCGCCCGAGATAAATGCCTTCTCGCCATTGAGGATATAGTGATCGCCTTCCCGAACGGCACGGGTGCGGAGTGCCCCTGCATCCGATCCTGCCCCCGGCTCTGTCAGGCAATAACTGGCGAAATGTTCCATGGTGACAAGTTTGGGAAGGTATTTCCGGCGCTGATCTTCATTCCCGAAACGGTCGATCATCCAGCAAGCCATGTTGTGGATCGAGATATAGGCAGCCGTTGACGGACAAGCGCTTGCCAATTCTTCGAAAATCACCGCAGCATCCAGACGGCCAAGACCCGATCCCCCGACATCTTCGCGCGTGTATATCGCGGCAAAGCCAAGTTCGGCCGCCTTGCGCAGGGTTTCTTCGGGGAAAATGTGTTTTGCATCCCACTCGCCCGCATACGG
>CAMPHD010000088.1 GCA_946885765.1 uncultured Thalassospira sp. | reverse complement strand
GCAGGATCGACCGCCACAGCAAAAGTCCCGGTGGCATGTCATCGAGCCCTGACAGAACCGTCGATCCGGTCGTGGTCAGCCCCGAAACGGTTTCAAAAACAGCATCGCAAAAACTGATATCAAGGGATGAAAACCAAAGCGGCAATGCGCCCGTCAAACTGACAGCGATCCATGAAAACACGGTCAGGACATATCCCTGGCGTGCCGTCACACGCGGACCGATTTCCGACCGGCAAGCAAGGCAAGCCATACCGCCAAGACCGATACTGGTCATGGATGCCTGGGCAAAAATCTGCCAGTCAGCATTGCCATAATAAAGGTCAACCGCAGCCGGAATCATCATCGATACACCGATGATGATGACCATGATACCTACGACGAAAAAGATGGGTTGCAGTCGAAACAAGAACAATGTCCGTGACTAACTCAGGAAATCCGCTTTTACAGCCAAATGATAGCAATTGCATCCTGTTATCGCAGATGTACCATCACAGACAGAACCGAAGGCGCATATTTCCTTATATCTCGGGTCATTATTTTGCCGTTGTTTTCGACTGTCCTTCTCCAAGCCATTCATGTCATTCTGAATCTCGATTGCAGCAACCATGTCCAATCGTTAAACCATCGAGGTCACCTTGAGACGCTTTTTCCGTCTGATCGCATTTCTTGCCATTTCTGTCGCGTTCGCAAGTACGCTCTATCTGCAAGACAAACCGGTGCATGCCGCCGGTGATGACAAGACAAACGGCGGAGAAGTAGCGCTTGAAGCCAAAGGGCGCGATGTTCTGGTCATTGATGGCGACACAATCATGATTAATGGGGTCGTTGCCGATATTGCCGGGATTGATGCACCAGAACTCGGTCAGCAATGCCTCCATAACGGCAGCTTCTGGGATTGCGGCATGTCAGCAGCCATGCAGCTTCGCAAATATTTCGCAATGGCCCCCTTTACCGTACGCTGCTGGCCCGGTGACCGGGAACATTCCGGCAAAGATGATGATTTCCCGATTGTCGAATGTGGCATTGGCGAACGCGATGTGGCTGCCGCCATGGTCAGTGACGGCGAAGCCCTTCCGATTGAAGGATACTCGCATCGTTATGACGGCCTTTCCGACGAGGCCGATAATGCCGGAATTGGTATTCATGGCGGGGACATGGTCCCGCCAGGCGAATGGCGGGCAGGTCAACGTCTTGACGGTGAAAACGGCCGCTGTCTTTTCGCCCTTGATGGCAAAAGTCACTACTTTGGCACCCTTGATCCGCGTTATAAGGATGCCCCAGCAAACAAAGACAAATTCCCTTGCAGTGATGAACAGGCCCGCGCAGAAGGCCTTTCCTACGCTCCGCTGGAAAAATGACCGCGTCCGGCTGATATCCTGCTGCCCAACCAGCGTGCCTGATGAGTGCAATAACACATACAACGGCACCACGTCCTGCATGCTAAACTGATCTTGGATTTTAAGACGAAAGCTTGGAGCGGGTGAAGGGAATCGAACCCTCGTATGCAGCTTGGGAAGCTGCCGTTCTACCATTGAACTACACCCGCTAAGCGGCGGTTTTATAGCCCGGTTTCAAGGCCGGTGCAAGCCCATCCCCAATAACGGGTTCATTTATTTAAGATAGCCAAACTGCCGATCTTAACCGCTCGCCAGACAACACTGACATAATAGTCCGACACCAGAATGGCCCCATCGGTACAATGCTTTACGGCAACCGGATGCCCGTCATACCGAACCGTTAATGACGATAGGGGGCCGGGCACATTTTTTTGCACCATGCCCATCCCTTTTCGGTCCAACTGGCTCTGAGAAAGATATGATCCGATATTCAGGACCGATTAGCGAACGCGCTCGGATATCGGTGCGTTGACCGAAAGCTCCATATCCCACGGGAAATAGATCCAGGTATCCTGGGAAACTTCCGTCACAAAGCTGTCGACAATTTCGCGACCAAGCGGCTTGGCATAAACCGTGGCGAAATGTGCCTTCGGCAGTTTTTCACGAACCGCCTTGGCGGTTTTGCCGGTATCGACCAGGTCGTCGATAATCAGCATGTCAGTGCCGTCGCCTTCAACGCCTTTAAGCCATTCAAGGTCGCCGCGCGTCTTGTCAGAGTAACTGCGAATGCAAACCGTATCGATCAGACGAATGTCAAGTTCACGTGCAATGATGGCAGCCGGAACCAGACCACCACGGGTAATCGCGATAATGCCCTTATACGGGCCTTTCTCCAGCAGACGCCACGCCAATGCACGTGCGTCGCGATGCATCTGTTCCCAGGAAACCGGGAAACCTTTGTTATAAGCAGCTTCGCTCACAAACTTTCTCCTGCGCAAAAACCAGATCGCCTGCTGCCAGTCTCGTCACATGACAGAAGATCGGACAGCGATCAATATTATCCGTAAATTTAAGGCGTTTTCCTACGCCGAGTCACTGCCAAACACAAGGGGCGGAACAGCAGAGGTCAAAGATTTGATCAGACCACCGTTCGATACCAAAACAATATCTCCCGCCTGACTGACAATCTAGGCAACGGTCCCAAGCCGTGCATTAAGCAACGTCGAAAAATCTGCTCCAAGCTTCGCGATTGGTATATCCCAGTCCCCAGGCGCATCCTGCCGGTAAATCCGCATCGTCGGATACCATGGACTGTCTGAACGGTTCACCATCCAGCGCCAATCCGTCGTATAAAGCTGCAACATCCAGACCGGCAAACCGAGCGCCCCGGCAAGATGGGCAGGAGCACTATCAATGGTAATGATCAGATCCATCGCCTTCATCAACGCGGCACTGTCACCGAAATCATGAATATGTTCACCCATGTCGGTAATCAGTGCATTGGCACCAAGTTTGATAATATCGCCACGCCGCTCATCGACCTGAAAGCTGTAAAAGCTGGCTCCTTTTTGCGCCATAAGAGGCAACAGCATTTCAAGCGGGCATGACCGGTCGCGCGGGTTAAGCTTGCCCGCCCAGATCAACCCGATCTTAAGCACGGTGCCCGGCGGCGGGCTTAACCGGGCCTGCTTGCCTTTGGGGGCACCCAGATAGGGTTCGGAAGATATATTATGCAATTCGGCTTCGCTGATTTTCAAAACATGCGGCAGGCTAAGCAACGGCACATGCATGTCAAAAGGTGGCAGCTTTGCCCCCTTTTCGACAATCGTGCCAACGCCTACGATTGTTCGCATCACGGGGATCAGCTCCGCACGGCATTCAAGGATGATATGGGCTGCTTTTTTTGCCACCATCGGCACAAAGCGGGCGAATTGGATCATATCGCCAAAGCCCTGCTCGGCGCGCAGCAGCAATCTTTTGCCACGCAGGTCCGCCTTGCCATCCCATTCTGGAACATCTGGAAGCGGCTTGATCGGATTATCGGCAAGCTTGCGGCGGGTTTCATATCCGGTCCAGCCGGCATCGTATTGCCCCATCGCCAGAAGCGCCAATGCCTTGTCCCAATTGGCATCGATATAGTCGGGATCAATTGCAAGTGCCTCGTCAAAATGACGGACCGCCTGATCGAACCGGTTGGTATCGCGATAAACCAGACCAGCGTTGAACGGGTGTGACTTGATCGAAGCATCCAGTTCCAGCGCTTTGGCGTGTGCCGCCGCGGCTTCGTCAAAGCGCATCATTTCGCGCAGACAGTTGCCCATATTTGACCAAAGCCCGGCATTGCCGGGACGCAGTTCCCCTGCCCTGCGATAGGCGACAAGCGCCGCATCAAGCCGTTTATTGCGCCGAAGCGCGACACCAAGGTTATTCCAGACATCGGGCTGATCAGCATTTTGCCTGAGAACCGCACCATAAAGCGATATGGCGTCGTCAATCCTGCCCGACTGGTGAGCATCAAGCGCACGGGCGAACAGTTCCGACTTGCCGGGACGAGTAGTTGCGGCGGCCGGCACCGAAGATTGATCAGGCACTTTCTTGACGAACATGTTTTCCGCATTCGATAAGTCTGCCGGTTCAGGGCGGGAAACAGAAACGCCTGGCGGACTATCCGGTATCGCTTGTTTCGCAAGATTTTTTGCAGAACCACTGGTCGTGGATTTTTTACCATTTTTAGCTGCACGCGGCTTTGCCATGGTTCTGGACTTGACCATTCGGGTTCCCCATCCCGTAAAAACTTCGACATTGCGATGGTACAGCCTGAAAAGACAAGCCGCCATCACCATATCTATCCACTTAACCCGCCCGGCGCGATCATAGGGCGATTCGCATCGCCAGAAACACCCGATCCACACACAGCATTATTTGCTAAAAACCTGAATGAAGCTGGATGTTTTTATCGCAATTTGTGCTTTTCAAGCAATTTCAAACAAGCAGATTTTAATTATTTCGGGAATGTTGCGCTTTGCAGTAGCTTTTCTGTTGGAACAGAAGGAAAGCGACGCAAACGCTGTCCAATCCTTGCGGCATGCTGCTGCCGGGAAGTCACACAAAAATAAACGACCGTCAGCTCGGCAGATTTCCGAAATCACAATTCGGGACACCGGAAAGACGTTACTACCCTGTTTTGCCAAGCCGCGACGAACTGAAAGGATCGCGGTCAAATGAACAGATATCGAGGGAACAAATATCTTCAGGCTTCAAAGGACGGGAGACCTTGAAATGGCCGAAACCAAACGATCCGGCGGTTCTGTCGGACGCAAAGTCATTCTGGTCGTGGTTGCATTGCTGATTGTCGGCTTCGGCGCAATGATGACGATCCAGACGGTTTCGCAACGCAATGCGATGATCGAAATCATGTATAATGAGTCGGTCGAGAAAACCGAAATGCTGTCAACAGCCGTGCAACCGGGCTTTATTGCCATGGACGGAAACTCGGTCGAAAAAGAATTCCGCAAAATCACCGACAAGGAAGGATCACAGCTGGCATCGCTGGTGGCTGCCAATCCGGACGGCGAACCCATTGCGACCTATCAATCCGAAAACCTTCCCGAACACGATCTGGCTGCCCTTGCTGAACCTTACAAGGAACGGCTTGAAAACAAGGAAGTCGTCAGCTTCATCTCGGGCAATGCCGTTATTGTCGCTGCACCAATTACGAAATATTCCAAGCGTCGTGACGAAGACCAGTATCGCGGTATGCTGCTGACAGCTTGGAGCCTGGAGCGCGTCAATGCGGAGGTCAAACAGGCCGTCATGATCCAGTTGGCCCTTGCAACGGCCATTCTGGCGGTTTTGCTTGGCAGCACCTGGTTTGTTCTGCGCAATCAGATCATCACCCCGCTTGTGAAAATCAACGGTGCAATGGCCGCACTCGCCGAGGGCAATCGCGATATTCACATTCCGGGCGTTCATCGTACCGATGAAATCGGCCAGATGGCGGCCTCGGTCGAGGTTTTCAAGGAAAATGCCAATCGCGTTTCACAGCTTGATCGCGAGCGCGAGCAGGAGCGCGAGCGCGCTGACACCAAACGTCGCGAAGCCATGAACGGCCTTGCCGGACGATTCGAGCAAACCGTCATGGGTGTGGTTGACGGTGTTTCGGGCGCTTCGAGCGAAATGCAGCAGGTTGCTCAGACCATGGTTGCCGCCGTTCATCAGAACGAAGCCGGATCGCAGGCGGTTGTTGCCGCGGTCGAGCAGGCCAATCACAGCGTTGAAACGGTTGCCAGTGCCGCCGAACAGCTTTCTGTTTCGATCCGCGATATCAGTGCGCGCGTTAATGACACATCGAACATCACCGCCAATGCCAGCACCGAGGCCAACCGGGTCAACGAAATGGTTCAGGGGCTTGATGTTTCGGCACAGAAAGTCGGTGAAGTGGTCCAGATCATTCAGGCCATCGCCGAACAGACCAACCTTCTGGCCCTGAACGCCACGATCGAGGCAGCACGCGCCGGTGATGCGGGCAAAGGCTTCGCCGTAGTTGCCAATGAGGTCAAAAATCTTGCCAATCAGACCGCACGTGCAACGGAGGATATTTCAGCCCAGATTTCCGGTATTCAGGGATCGACACAGGAAGCTGTCGGTGCGATTGACGGGATTACCGGCATCATTGCCAATCTGAATGAAATCGCCTCCGAAGTGGCTGCTGCGGTGCAGGAACAGGGGCAGGCAACATCCGAAATCTCGAACTCCGTCCAACAGGCGGTGCAGAGTACGCAGGAAGTCACCAGCCACATCCACGAAATGCAGTCCGCAGCCCGCCAGACCGGCGATGCTGCCCGGCAGGTGCTTGATGCGTCCGAAAAACTCGGTGCACAATCAGGCACCTTGCGTAGCGAGGTTGGTAACTTCCTAGACGAAGTTCGCGCAAGCTGATCTCAATTCCGCCCAAAGAAAAACGCCGTCCGGTTTCCCGTGACGGCGTTTTTCATATCTGATTCTTCGGCTTAACGTGCGGGACTGCGATCATCCGCAGCCGCATCAAGCCGCATCATGACCGTTTCATTCAGGTCCTCATATCCATGCTGGCGATAAACCGGCTGCATGTCATGCGTCGCCAGCATCCACCGTTTGACCCGCGCAATATCGGAATGAGCATGCAGGGCATCAAGCATCATGGACGCAATACCACGGCGACGATAAGCCGGATCGACAAACACATCGGCAATATAGGCAACCGCAATGAAATCAGTCACGACACGGGCGAAGCCAACCTGCCGCCCGTCACAATAGGCACCAACCGGTACCGACATTTCAACAGAACGATCAAACTCGCCGCGCGACCTGCCTCGTGACCAATAGGAATTGGCAATGAAATCATAGCAATAGGCAAGATCAAGTCGGCCACGGTCACAACTGATTTCAATCTCGCTCATACCGATCTCTATTTCACGAACAAGGCAACGGCAAGTGCCGCAATCGCGACCCAAAGAAGGATGGATTGCTTGGAAATCCCGCCAGAACTGCGCTGCCCGTTTGACCGGCCCCGCATCGCGGCAACCGTATCGGGATGCAGGCGCAGCCCCTGATCAGTGAAGACTGCCGATGCCTGTTCGGCGGCCTCAAGAACACGGGGCAACCGGCGCAACATTGTTCCGGCCTGTCGGGTTGCCTCGGCGATCTTGGCTTCCGGGCCGAGATTTTCGCGCATCCATTCCTCGATCAGCGGACGCGACAATTCCCACATATTCTCGTTCGGGCTTAAAATACGCGAAAGCCCCTCGGCAACGATCATGGTTTTCTGAAGCATCAGAAGCTGTGGCTGTGTTTCCATCCCGAAGGTTTCGGTAATCTGGAAAAGCTGCCCCAACAAACGCCCGACAGAAATATCCGCCAGTTCCTTGCCAAGGATCGGCTCCCCAATGGACCGGCATGCCTGCTGGAAATTTTCAAGCGACTGGTTGCGCGGCACATATCCTGCTTCGAAATGAACCTCGGCGACACGGCGATAATCGCGGGTCAGGAACCCCAGAAGCATCTCCGCCAGATAAAGCCGCGTCTGACGATCAACACGCCCCATGATCCCGAAATCAACGATGCTGACCTTGCCGGTTTCATCGACAAACAGGTTGCCCGGATGCATGTCGGCATGGAAGAAACCGTCGCGGAAAACCTGCTGGAAAAATGCGCCTGCTGCCTTGGCCAAAAGGGCCGACCGATCAACCCCCATCCGGTCAAGCGCCTCGACATTATCGATACGCACGCCCTTGACCCGTTCCATGGTCATGACATGCTCGGCCGTCCGTTCCCAGTCGATCTGCGGTACATAATACGTCGGATCAGCCGCGAAATTATCGCGGAATTCGGACGCTGCCGATGCTTCAAACCGCAAATCCATTTCAAGATGCACGCTGTCTTCCAGCGTCTTG
Source organism: uncultured Thalassospira sp. (assembly GCA_946885765.1). The sequence goes on along the minus strand of CAMPHD010000088.1, from coordinate 2,520 downwards.
ATGGTTTCAACCGGTTTGAGACGGCGCAGGCGCGGTTGCGTCAGTTCGACAATTTCCGATACCCAGTAAAACAGATCCAGATCACGGGCGAATCGCACATTGATATCCGGGCGCAGGACCTTGACCGCAACTTCGCGGCCATCGGATGTGGTGGCGAAATGCACCTGTGCGATGGATGCCGCCGCAACAGGCGTATCATCAAATTCGGAAAACAGGGTTTCAAACGGTCCGTCAAGCTGTTCGGTAATGATCCGCTTGGCAAGCTTGGCCGAAAATGGCGGCAATCTATCCTGCAGGCTTGATAAATCAGCCGCAACATCATCCCCGATCAGATCGGCACGCGTGGCCAGTGTCTGGCCAAGCTTGATGAATGCAGGCCCCAATTCTTCAAGCGCACGGGCCAACCGGCGCCCCGGCCGCAAATCCGATCGTTTCGAAAACGGTGCTGTCAGTCGGGCAAAAAACGCCAGAACCTTTCCACCCGGTACAAGGGCAAGTGGAAACAGCGCATCATGACGCGCCAAAGTCCTAGCCATTCCAAGCAGGCGAAAGCTGTTGCGAACGAACCGTATCATTCAGTCGCCACCTATACCCGCCAACCGGAATGAATGGCGGCAATACCACCCGAAAGATTGCGATATTTTACCCGCTCGAACCCGGTATCACGGATCATGGATGCAAAAACTTCCTGATCGGGGAACTGACGAATGCTTTCGGCCAGATACTGATATGCTTCACGGTTTCCAGCGATAAACCGGCCGATTTCCGGCAAAAGCTTGAACGAGTATGTGTCGTAAAGTTTATCAAACCCCGGCACCACCACCTTGGAAAATTCAAGACACTGGAACTTTCCACCCGGTCGCAGCACACGATAGGCTTCGGAAAGAGCTTCGGTAATCCGCGTCACGTTCCGGATACCAAAGGCAATGGTATAGGCATCAACCGAATGATCGGGCAGCGGCAATTTCTGCGCATCGCCAACGGTCCAGTTGATGTTTTTCAGCAACCCGTGATCAACCGCGCGATCCCGTCCAACATGCAGCATTTCATAATTGATGTCGCATACCGTGACAGAGCCACCACCATTTTTCAGGAAACGAAACGCGATGTCCCCCGTACCACCTGCAACGTCAAGCAGCTTCATACCCGGACGCGGCTTCAGCTCGTTGATGAAAGTATCTTTCCACAAACGGTGTACACCGCCGCTCATCAGATCGTTCATCAAGTCATATTTGGACGCGACAGTGTCGAAAACCTCGCGCACCATGGATGCCTTCTGGCTTTCGGGGACGTCCCGGAAACCAAAATGGGTTGTCTGTTCGCCGTTTTCGCCCCCGGCTGGGTCTGTGTTCTTGCTCATGGCCGGGAAAATAGCGCAGCAACCGCCATCTCGCCAGTGGAAAGCCATGCAAATTTGCAAATATCCTGTTGGTCGGGATCACTTTCTGCTAGGAGCAAATGACTTGGACGGAAGTTTGAATTGGCTACAAGACAGGACACTCCGATGAGCTGCATGGTCAAAATCTGTGGAATCAACAGCGAAGACGCAGCAATGGCCGCCATGAGTGCCGGTGCTGATGCCTTGGGATATGTCTTTTTCCCGCCAAGCCCGCGTCACATATCGCTTAACGGTGCCACCACTCTGACTGAGCGTGTCCCTGACAGCATCCTGAAAGTCGGCCTGTTTGTTGAAGCTGGCGACGAAGCCCTTGAAACCGCGATCAAAGCCGGTCGCCTTGACATGATCCAGATGCACGGCAAGGAAACACCGGAACGCGTCGCCGAAGTTCGGGAAAAGTTCGGCCTGCGTGTCATGAAGGCCATTTCGGTCAGCACATCCGATGACATTGATGCGGCCACGGCAAACTTCGATGGCGTCGCCGATTTCCTGCTTTTTGATGCCAAACCACCCAAAGACAGCAACTTGCCCGGTGGCAATGCCGTAAGTTTCGACTGGACTCTTCTGACCGGGCGCAGTTTCAAAAGCAGCTGGATGCTGGCCGGTGGACTTGATCCCGATAACGTCACTGATGCGATCCGCATTTCCGGTGCCCCGTGGGTCGATGTATCGTCTGGTGTCGAAAAGACCAAGGGCGTCAAAGACGCGCGCAAGATCGCCGATTTCATCCGCGCGGCGAAGGGTTACTGAAAATCTGCCGCGCTATATCAGCATCTGCTTTAACCATTTCTGAAACGATTGCAGCGACCATCGGATGATCGGGACCATGTTAATCAGGGTGCCCTTTCATCAAGCGGGCGCCCATGACAACAACGTTTCGATCAAAGGTTCAGAATTTACTGCATGGCGTTGACCGTCAATCGCGGCTGTCGCTTTTGGTGCATCTGGTGCTCGCATCCCTGATCGTGATCAATGTCATCTGTGTCATTCTCGACACCGTCCAGGGCCTGGCGGACCGGTTTTTCGTCCTGTTTCTGGTTATCGAGATTGTCTGCACCGCCATTTTCACCATTGAATATGGTTTACGTGTCTGGTCTGCGCCGGATAACCCTGAATTTTCC
>CAMPHD010000087.1 GCA_946885765.1 uncultured Thalassospira sp. | reverse complement strand
GCTTCAAACGGCAGGCTTGCCCGTCCGGCAAGCGCACGGGCAAGATCGGAACGATAACGTTCCCGCGGGATTTCGACCACTCCGAACTGTTTCAGATGATCATTGACGAACTGGGTATCAAGCAGTGTGTAACCGCCTTGCCGCAAAAGGGCGACAAGATGCACCAGTGCCACCTTTGAGGCATTGGTCGCACGCGAAAACATGCTTTCACCAAAAAATGCCTGACCAAGGCTGACGCCATAAAGCCCGCCGACCAACTTGCCATCAAGCCATGCCTCGATCGAATGGGCACAACCCATCTTGTGAAGCGCACAATAGGCATCAAGGATATTGTCATTGATCCATGTGTCGTCCCTGCTGGCGCTTGGTTCTGCGCAGGCACGAATGACATCGGGAAATGCCTTGTTTACATGGACTTTGTATGTCCCTTTTCGCACGGCCTTGCGCAGGCTTCTGGGCACGTGGAAGCCGTCCAGTGGCAATACGCCACGCCATTCGGGATCGATCCAGTACAGGGTCGGGTCATCATGGCTTTCGGCCATGGGAAACAGGCCGACCGAATAGGCACGGATCAACAGATCAGGGGTCAGCTGGTTCGACATGATCGCGGTGATAATGGTTTCGGTCCTGTTTGCAAGTCGTCTGTTTACATATGTGAACGTGCGCGGTTCTGACAAGATAGCAGCTTGCAGCCCATCCGCCATGTTTGGCATGATAATCGAAATGTATGATTAATTCTTCGTACCGGCATCGGTAAAATGCTCGAAATTCTCAAACAAAAACGGGGCTCCCCGAAAGGAAGCCCCGCTTTTTTGCGTCGGGATAAAGAATGTTACTTCTTCATGCCCATGAATTTTTCCAGCCAGTGAATATCGTAATCACCTTTCTGGATATCAGGCTGCGCCAGAAGCTTCTGATGCAGCGGAATCGTGGTTTTGATCCCGCCAATCGCATATTCGGCCAATGCACGACGCAGGCGCATCATGCATTCTTCGCGGTCACGGCCATGCACGATCAGTTTTGCGATCATGCTGTCATAATAGGGCGGGATCGAATAACCGGTATAGATACCGCTATCAACACGAACGCCCAAACCGCCCGGTGCATGATATTCCTTGATCTTGCCCGGTGACGGCACAAAGGTTTCCGGATCTTCGGCATTGATGCGGCATTCAATCGCATGGCCGTGAATTTCCAGATCTTCCTGCGTAAAGGACAATTCAAGACCAGCCGCAACGCGGATCTGCTCGCGAACAAGGTCAACGCCCGAAATCGCTTCGGTAACCGGATGTTCGACCTGTAGACGGGTGTTCATTTCAATGAAATAGAACTCGCCGTTTTCATACAGGAATTCGATCGTCCCGGCATTGCGATACCCCATGCCACGCATCGCGTTGGCAACGGTCGAACCGATGCGTTCGCGTTCTTCCGGTGTCAGCGTCGGCGAAGGCGCTTCTTCAAGCACTTTCTGGTGACGACGCTGCAGGGAGCAGTCGCGTTCGAACAGATGGACGGCATTCCCGTGGGAGTCGCCGATAACCTGAAGTTCGATATGGCGCGGTTTGCCAAGGTATTTTTCCATATAAACCGCGGCATTGCCAAAGTTCTGCAATGCTTCCTTGCGGGTCATGGAAAATGCTTCGGCAAGGTCTTCGTCGCGCTCGACCACTTTCATACCGCGGCCGCCGCCGCCGCCCGATGCCTTGATCAGGACCGGATAACCGATTTCCTTGGCGCATTTCTGGGCTTCGGCAACGGTGGTGATTTCCCCGTCCGAACCCGGAACAACCGGAATGCCCAGTTTTGCGGCGGTGATTTTGGCAGTGATCTTGTCACCCATCATGCGGATATGTTCCGCCGACGGGCCAACAAAGGCAAAGCCGTGTTCTTCGACCATGGCGGCAAAGTCGGCATTTTCCGACAGGAAGCCGTAACCCGGATGGATGGCTTCCGCCCCGGTGATTTCGGCTGCCGACAGGATCGCCGGAATATTCAGATAGCTGTCTTTCGATGCGGCCGGGCCGATGCAGACGGCTTCGTCTGCCAGGCGCACATGCATGGCATCGGCATCGGCGGTGGAATGCACCGCGACAGTTTTGATGCCCATTTCGCGGCAGGCGCGCTGAATACGCAGCGCGATTTCGCCACGGTTGGCAATCAGGAGTTTGTCGAACATGCGGTGTTTACCCCGGCTTATTCAATAATGACCAGCGGCTCGTCATACTCGACCGGATGGCCGTCGGTTGCGATGATCTGGCTGATTTTGCCGGATTTCGGCGCGCGGATCGGGTTGAAGGTTTTCATTGCTTCGATCAGCATCAGGGTCTGGCCTTCGGAAACGCTGGAACCGACCGAAATGAACGGTGCAGCGCCGGGTTCCGGTGCGAAATAGACCACGCCAACCATCGGCGATTTAACAGCACCCGGATGGGAACCCGCATCAGCAGGTGCCGCCGGAGCAGCAGCAGGTGCCGCAGCAACCGGTGCAGCAGCCGGAGCGGCTGCAACCATGGTACCCTGACGGGCGACACGAATGCGATTGTCGCCTGCGGCAACTTCGATCTCGGTCAGGTTGGTCTCGTCCAGCAGCTCGGCGAGCTGGCGAATGGTATCGTTGTCGATGTTGAACTTGCTCATTTCGATATCTTTTATGATGGTGTGTGGATCAGTGATCTGATGGCATCAAGGCCAAGAATATAACCCTGTGCGCCAAAACCACAGATCATGCCTTTTGCAGCTTTCGAGACGTAAGAATGATGTCTGAATGCGTCCCGCTGATGAATATTTGACAGATGCACCTCGACGACCGGCAAATCAGATGCCAGCAATGCGTCAAGGATCGCAACCGATGTGTGCGTATATGCCCCAGCATTGATAATAATGCCAGCAGCTTCTTGCCGGGCTTCCTGAATCCAGTCAACCAGTTCGCCTTCATGATTGCTTTGACGAAAGACGACAGGCAGGCCAATTTCCGACCCATGTGCCGAACACATGCTGTCGATATCCTGCAAGGTGGTCGCACCGTAGATTTTCGGCTGACGCTGTCCCAGCAGGTTCAAATTCGGCCCATTCAGAATGTAGACGGGTTTTGTCATCCGTTCCCACATGCCCAACATATAGTGATGCGTTTATAACACGACCAAAGTCTGACGCAACGTTGCATTCGGACGAGGCATGTGACTGTAACCGCACGATCATGTTGGCATCATCGCCATCGGTGCAGCTTTGTGTGCTCCGCATGGCAGAATCCGCCGATCACAGCTTGCCTCTCGCCCGGCAGCTGCGCATACTGCGCGCCAATAGGTGAATATTTTGATACCACAAGGACAAGACGAACAGATGCGCCTGACCATCAACGGTGAAGACCGCACCATCGAAACCGCAGCAACCGTTGCCGATCTTCTCGGCGAGCTTGGGATCACGGCGACCAAGGTCGCGGTGGAACGCAATCTCGAAATCGTGCCGAAAACGGCCTATGGCGATACTGCACTTGCCGATGGCGACAAACTGGAAATCGTTCATTTTATTGGTGGCGGTTCCTCTGATGCCGATCTTGCAGCGGCCGATGACGAGGGCTTTGTCGTTGCCGGGCACAAATTCAAATCGCGTCTGATCGTCGGTACCGGCAAATACAAGGATTTCGACGAAACCCGCATCGCAATCGATGCGTCGGGCGCGGAAATGGTCACGGTTGCCGTGCGTCGCGTTAACCTGACCGACCCGTCGCAGCCGATGCTGGTCGATTATGTCGATCCGAAAAAATACGTTTATCTGCCCAATACGGCGGGTTGCTTTACGGCTGATGACTCGGTTCGCACCCTGCGTCTGGCCCGCGAGGCCGGGGGCTGGAATCTGGTGAAGCTTGAAGTTCTGGGCGATCAGAAAACGCTTTATCCCAACATGCCCGAAACCCTCAAGGCCGCCGAAGCCCTGATCAAGGATGGTTTCGACGTGATGGTTTATTGCAGCGACGATCCCATTCAGGCCAAGATGCTCGAAGAAATGGGCTGTGTCGCGATCATGCCGCTGGGATCGCTGATCGGTTCGGGCATGGGGATTCTCAACCCGGTCAATATCGCGCTGATCAAGGAAAACGCCAATGTGCCAGTAATCGTTGATGCCGGTGTCGGCACCGCATCCGATGCGGCATTTGCCATGGAACTTGGCTGTGACGGCGTTCTGATGAATACGGCAATCGCCGGTGCCAGGGACCCGATCCGCATGGCGCGCGCGATGAAACACGCGATCATCGCCGGTCGTGAATCCTTCCTTGCCGGTCGCATGCCCAAGAAAAAATATGCCGATCCGTCGTCACCGCTGGCCGGTTTGATCTGATCGCATAAACGTCCGATAAAAAGCCCCGTTTCGATATCGAAACGGGGCTTTTGTTTTATTCAGGCTGCGTAACGGTTTGACTGCATCCGTAGTAGCGCCTTGGCGCAAAAATCAGGATGCTTTTTCAAGCCCGGCTTTGACCAGCGCATTGACGCGTTCCATATCCGCGCCCGATACCATCTGGCCATTGATCAGGAAGGCAGGGGTGCCATTGACCCCGATGCTGCGCGCCATGGCGGAATATTGCTGCAACATGCCGTTGATTTCAGGCGACTGCATGTCCTTGCGCATCTGCTCGACATCGACGCCAACGCTTTTGGCCAGTTCGTTGATCTGTGCTTCGTCAAGAACGCCACGGTTTTCCATAAAGGCCGCGTGAATTTCCATGTATTTGTCCTGCTTGGCTGCGGCCAGTGCCGCACGTGCCGCATCGGCACTTTCTTCGCGCAGGATCGGGAATTCAACGAACATGGTGCGGATTTTGCCATCGGAATTTTCCGCAAGTTCCTTCACGCCGTCAAAGGCGCGTTTGCAATAACCGCAATGATAATCGAAAAATTCGATCACGGTCACCGGCGCATCAAGCGGGCCAACCGATGGCACCGAACTGTCGGCCACCAGCGCATCCCACACCGGCTGAATGGCTTCGGCCTGCTGGCGGGCCTGTTCGGTGGTCTGCCAGACCTGAACATTCTGGATTGCACGCAGCAGAACATCCGGGTTTTCCAGCAGATACTGTTCGATCACGCCTTCGATCTCGGCCTTCTGCGCATCGCTTAGTTCTTCTGCCTGTGCGGGGGTACTCGTGGCAAAACCCAACGAAAGCATGATGGCGGCACTGCCAAGAAGGCGTTTGATCATGTGCGAATTCATCGAAAATCCCTTGTTGTCTTTGTCCCGGATGTTTCTGGCATCGCGCAGGACCTGATTTCTTTGGCTAATTGATACGAGACGGGTATCTAACGGGAAAGTAAAATATGCGAGAGATATGTGACACCGGCCACATCCGCACCCTGATCGCCAGATGCGGCAATCCCGATCCATACCAGACGGACATCGATGGTATCTGTGTCCGGCCAATAACGGCGATGCAGCGCCGAAAGATCGAAATAATCGCGTTGCCATTCCTTGATACCGGTCATGTCGCCGCCAATCGGAAGCCGGATCACATGATCAACGGGCGGTTTACCCGCACCCAGATCGCTTTCGCCCCAATCGCCATGCGATTGCGCCCGGAAACCAAGGACAAGCTCGGTATCGCCGGGGCGTGCCGATGCGTTCATCAACCAGTCGAACGATAAATAGGGGGATGCAAGGACCGAAATATTGGTGCGACGGCCCAGTTCAAAACTGTCAATTGCCGGACGCATGGCAAGGGCGATGCGTCCGCCGATATCATCCCAGTAAAGACTGTTTGCCTTTGACTGTTCGCCATTGTCGAGTTTTGCCGGGCGTTCGGCATAATGCCAGTACCGGGGCGGGTTGTTCAGCGGGAAGGGGGCATAAAGAAGCTTCAGGTCCCCCTCGACGCTCACCCCGGCACCGGGCAATCCGCATCCGCTCAGCAAAAACAATGTCATGATGGCAAGGCCCATACGGCGCGATACCATCGACAGGATGGCAATCAATTCCGATTGTCCTGGCCTTCGGGATCGGTCGCGCGAATGATGTCTTGTGCGCGCTGCCAGGTGGCCGTGCCTTTTTCAAGTTTCCGGTCGGCCTGAACCGCGTGATATTTCGCGGCTTCCCGGTCTCCGGTCAAAAGGCTGTATTCCGCTTGTGAAAGCGACGCCTCGCCCTCGTTGCCCAGACGGTTTTCGATAATTGCCCGGAACCGCCATGCCGACGCATTGCTGCGTTCAACCGAAAGAACCCCCAAAAGGTTTTCCTTGGCTTCCGGCAGGACACTGTTATCGCCGCTTTCAATCAGCGCATGCGCCAGCAGCAGCCGGATCAACGGCGCGCCATTGGACAGTTCGACCGACTTGCGAAGCGGGTCGGTGGCTTCCTTGGCCTTGCCGAATTCCAGCAGGACCTGGCCTTTAAGTTCTTCGAAATATGGATTTTCCGGTTCTTCGGCGATCAGCTCGTCAATAAGCTTCATCGCCGGATCGATTTGCGAGTCCCGGTAATAGGCAATCGCACGGGCATAGCGCCCCGAAATGCTGGTGTCGGTTTCGGGATAGGTGCGCAATGTATGCTGGATATGGTTGGTAAATGCATACAGCTTGGCACGCATGCGATCATGGCGTTCATACAGAACCGGGTCAACCTTGGCGTCTTTTAACGGCGAGTTCGCGGTATAGTTTTCAAGGAAGTCGACACGTTCGGTCGTCAGCGGGTGACTGCGCAGATACGGGTCCTGACGCGCAGTACTCAGCAATTCCTGACCTTCAAGCGTTTCCATGAATTCCATCAGACCGCGCGATGAAATGCCCGCATCGGTCAGGAAGTTGACCCCGGCCTGATCGGCACTGCTTTCCTGTGTCCGCGAATAAGCCAGAAAATTGCGTTCTGCCACGTTCTGACCGCCAAGAACGGCGGCTGTGCCGACATCGGCACGGCCGGCGGCAACACCGGCGGCAACACCGACGATGGTTGACAGAATCGATATCGCCGAGGCATTTCGAAGCTGATCATGAATACGCGAAAGGTGCCCGCCCGATATGTGACCGGTTTCGTGGGCCATCACGCCCATAACCTGTTCGGGAGTCTGGGCTTTCAACAAGAGGCCAGTATTGATAAAAAGCTTTTGGCCGCCAGCAACGAATGCGTTCAGGCTGGGGTCCGAAACGATATAGATTGCAACGCCGCGCGGATCGAGCCCGGCAGCCTTGAATATCGGGGTCGCATAGAGATGAAGGGTTTCCTCAATCTCGGTATCCCGGATAAAAGAACGACCCTGCGCAAAAACTGTGCTGGGCAGGGCAACAAGGAAAATGGCAGTGAGAGTTATAATGCGTCTGAGCAAAATGTGCGTTCCGTGTTCTCGTTCATCCGATGTCGACCCGACCCGTGCGGACAGGTTGCCGACGCGCAAGCCATCATGGCGGATCATGACGGCAATCGCAATGACTGCCGGTCTTGCGGCTTGCAGTAGCGATAATACTGAAAATCTTGGCCAAATAGGGGCTGTCAGTGGTTTCCTTGGTGGCGTCGTCGCCGACGAGCCTCGTGCGGTTCGCATCGCGCGCGACGTTCTTTCGGCTGGTGGCACGGCTGCCGATGCGGCTGTTGCGCTTTACGCGACCATGACGGTAACCAAATCCTCGGTCGCCGGTATTGGCGGCGGCGGGGTTTGCGTTGTCCATGAGCGGGAATCGAAAAAGGTCGAAGTCCTTGATTTCTGGCCGCGCCCTGGGACTCGCACCGCCGACAGCCAGATTGCAACCACCATTCCGGGCGTGCCGCGCGGGCTTTACGCGCTTAGTGCGCGTTACGGTCGTCTGCAATGGCCGCAGCTTCTGTCGGCGGCCGAACAGTATGCGCGTCTTGGTACCCCGGTATCGCGTTCGATGGTTGATGACATCGAAGCCAATCGCGACCGTATCGAGGCAAGCCCGATCCTGCGCGATGTTTTCATGCCCGACGGCAATACATTGCAGGTCGGCGACCGGATTCGCTCGGTCAATCTCGGTGCGCTTCTGACATCCCTTCGGGTCAAGGGACCTGGCGAATTTTATAACGGTGCCCTTGGCGCCCAGATCGCAACAGCCGTGCAGAATGCCGGTGGTACACTGACCGCCGAAGACATGCGCGATTACAAACCGCAATGGAAATCCGCGACCGAGGTCAAGGTTGGTAACGAAACGCTGTATCTGGCCTATCCGCCGCGTTCGGATTCCGGGCGTGCGGTTATTGACGCAGGTACGGAACTTGGCGCGATCCTGAACCGCTATCTGGCCGATATCGATGCTGCTGACAGCAACGTTCAGTCCAATACAGGCCGCAGCGGCTTTGTCGTGCTGGACCGTGCGGCCAATGCGGTTGCCTGCATGACCACGATGAACAAGCCGTTTGGTGCGGGGCTTGGGGCCGATGCGTTCGGTCTTAACCTTGCCGCCGGGGATGCGGGCTATGCCCAGACCCCGCTGATGGGCCCGGCCCTTATGGTCAACCCGTTTGTCTGGGAATATTATTATGGCATCGCCGGAACCGGCACCCCGGCAGGGGCGACCAAACAGATTGCGACCATGGCCGAAGACCTGATCGAAAAGGGTGCGGCTGCCAATGTTCCGATGAATTCGGCTGGCAAACCGGCGGTCAATATCGTGCGTTGCCTTGAAGGGATCCCGCCTCATCCCGAAAGCTGCCAGTTCATCGCCGACCCTGCGGGCGGCGGCATGGCCGGCACGCAGTAAGTCACCCTTTACAGGCATTTCATCGGGGCAGGTTTTCCTGCCCCGATTTTTCAGTTGCAAGTCAGGACTCCGCAAATGGCTTTGAAACAATCGCGTCGCGGCGCTATTTCGCCCTTTATCGTCATGGATGTCATGCGTGCCGCCAACGCGCGCGAGACCGATGGCAAGGCCGTCTTTCACCTTGAAGTCGGGCAACCCGGCACACCAGCCCCGCGCAAGGTCCGCGAGGCCGCGGCACGCGCCCTTGATAACGATCTGATCGGTTATACCAATGCGATGGGGATCGATCCCCTGCGTGAAGCCATTGCCGGTCATTATCAGCGCAAATTCAACACGCCGGTCGATCCGTCACGCATCTGCGTTGCCAGTGGTTCGTCCTCGATCTTCGTACTGGCGTTTCTGGCGGCCTTTGATGCCGGTGATCGTGTCGCAATGGCGGCACCGGGCTATCCGGCCTATCACAACATCCTGACGGCACTTGGCATTGATACCGTCAATCTGCCTGCGGGCCCCGAAAGCCATTATCAGCCGACCGTTGCCATGCTGCGCGATCTTGATGATCCGATTGACGGCCTGATCGTCGCCAGCCCGTCCAACCCGGCGGGCAGCATGATCGATGTCGAAACCTACCGTGAACTGGCAACCTATTGCCGGGAAAATGGTATTCGCCTGATCAGTGACGAGATTTATCAGGGCATTTCATTTGGCGATGTTCGGGAATGCACTGCACTTGAATTCGGGGATGATGCGATCATCATCAACAGTTTCTCGAAATATTTCTCGATGACGGGCTGGCGTTTGGGCTGGGCGGTGGTGCCGCCTGATCTGATGCGGGCGGTTGAATGCCTGCAACAGAACCTGTTTATTTCTGCCCCGGCATTGTCGCAGATCGCTGCCGTTGCGGCGTTTGATTGCGAGGACGAATTGCAGGCCAATGTCGCGGCCTATGCGCGCAATCGTGAAATTCTGCTAAATGAATTGCCTTCTGCGGGTTTCACCAAATTCGCTCCGGCGGATGGGGCGTTTTATCTGTATGCCGATGTCCGTGATCTGACATCTGATAGCGAGGCGTTTTGCCGTCGCATGCTTGACGAAACCGGTGTCGCGACCACGCCCGGCACCGATTTTGATCGTCTGCGCGGCAAACATTATGTCCGCTTCTCGTTCGCGCACAGCGAAGCCACCATGCTTGGCGCGGTCAAGGCATTGAAGAACTGGCAGCGATAAGCCGCTCTCATTTCACGCAGGCTGTAACGAAAAAAGGCTGCCGAAAACATTCGGCAGCCCTTTTTGATTTTACCGGGTCCTGATCTTAACGACCAAGGCTCCACCAGCCGCGTTTCTTCGACTTGGGTTTTTCATCCTTCGCCGGTTCGGCAGCAACCGGTTCGCTCGCCACAGGCTCGGGTGCCTTTTCGGCTTTCGGTGCCGGTTTTTTGGCGGCGGGTTTCGGCACGGATTTCTCCGTTGCCGTTGCCGGGGCTGATGCCGGTGAGGATGTTGGGGCAGGTGCCGGGCTTGCCGGTTTTTCCGCCACAATTTCCGCCGGGCTTTGTGCCGGTGCCGAAACCGCTTCCTTGGTGATTTCTTCCG